>JAFUYV010000026.1 GCA_017476945.1 Fretibacterium sp. | reverse complement strand
GAGGCCTGTGTACCGTGCGGCGTCCTGCGGGCTCATGCCCCCCGCGATGAGGTTCTCCATGATGGAGCGGCGCGCCTGGCTCTCGCCAATAGACATCCCTTGCTCCATCCCACGCTCCAGGCCCTGAGCCCAGCCCTCGTCCCTTATCGCGTCAATCAAACTTGGCCACTTCATGAGTGTTCCCCCTTCTCCCGGCCCCTCCGACACCTGGCGAACCAGGCTGTCATACCGCGCATCCTTCGTCAATGCCTTCAAGAGCGCAAAAAACTCCGTCACGTGCGTGACCGCGGGCTCCGGCAGGATATCCAGCTTTTCACCCTTCCTCACCTGGCGCAGATAGTGCACGAAATGACGAAACTCGCTCTTAAAAAGCGCCTCCTCCTCGTTCGACAGCCACGCCAGCTCAAGGACATTCACGGGGCAGTCGGAGACGATCTTGCGATACTTTTCCGGGACCCTCAGCCGCTCCTGGAGCGACCGGCGCGCTGGCCAGCGGCGCTGAGTCCCGAAATAAAGGACGATGTTGATGACAAAATGCGGCTTTTTCGCCCTGCAGCGCATCCCCTTTTTGCGCCTGGGAGGCACCTGGCCGCGATAGTCCGCGCCCTCATAGCCCATTATCCGCAGGGGCATATAGGTATCAATCGCGCTTTGGTTCTCCATGCCCACAAGGCAGATAACCGCCTCCCCATGAGGGGAAAGCCAAAACTTGACCACATCGCGCTCCTGTTCCCTCAATCTGTCGTCAACTGTATAACTCGTGCGCGCCCTGGCGTCCCGCAGGTCCTCCGGCTTAACCTCGCTGTCAATCCCGTTGATCGCGAAGAAGACGTTGACGATGTCCGCGAAAACGTCATTGAACCATTCCAGATTCTTTTCTGAGATATCTTGTCCGCCCACCGTCTCACCTCCAAGGCTATTGTACCAAATTCCAGGCGGGAAGCTTGCAAAATTTTTGTCCTTCGTGCTATAGTACCGGCCAAGTTTGTTACTGTCAAAAAATTAAATTTTTGTAAGGAGGAAAACGTTATGAGACGAATTTGCTGCGTGTTTTTGCTCCTGTTGTGCGCGTTCCTCTCCGGTTCGCCCGCCTCCGCGCGGACGATCCCCGGCGAGGTCCTGGTGGTGTTCAGGGAGCCGCCCGCGGCCTCGGACGTTTCTGTCCAGGGCGTGGTGAGGGCCCAGGCGCGAATGGCCCGCGCGGAAGCCATCGCGGAGGAAGTTGGCGCCCACGCGACACGGACCTTCGACGCGCTCTCCGAACAGGGGAACGGCGTCTTTGCCCACCTGCGCTCCGACACGAAGTCCGAGGAGGAACTGGTGAGGGAGCTCCTCGCCCGCTCCGACGTGGTAGCTGCCTCGCCGAACTACGAGACCCATACGCTGGACACGGTCCCCAATGACTCGCATTACACGCACAACGACCTCTGGGGGCTCGAGGCCATCAACGCGCCGTCGGTTTGGGAACAGCATACGGGGGCGGGGGACGTCTACGTGGCCGTGCTGGACACGGGGATACGGACAACGCACGAGGACTTGGCGGCCAACATCGCGGAGAGCTCATACCACGCTGACCACACGGGCTCCGGGAGCTATGCGGACGGAAACGGCCACGGCACCCACGTCGCCGGGATCATCGGCGCGGTGGGGAACAACGGCACGGGCGTCGTCGGGGTGAACTGGACGGTGAAGCTCATCGCCCGCAGGGTCATGGGGGACGACGGGAAGGGCTCAACCAGCCACATCGTCAGCGCGCTGAACGCCCTGGCGTCCCTGCTCCGCGCAAACCCATCGCTGAAGCTGGCGGCGGTGAACCTGTCCATTGGGTACTACAGCTCCATGGCCCCGGCCAGCGAGAAGACCGACGTGATGTGGCAGGCCCTGTCGAACCTGAGCAGCCTGAACCGCGCGGTGATCTGCGTGGCGGCGGGCAACGAGGCCGTGGAGGTCGGGAAACCCACCACTGAAACTAAGAAAGACGTTTACAATACAGGCCAGTATTGTTATCCGGCTTCCTTCACGGACATCGACAACATGATCGTCGTCGGCGCCGCAGAATCCGCCACAGAGCTGGACGCCAGCTACAGCAACTTCAGCGCGCTTTACGTGGACATCGCGGCCCCCGGCACGAAGATCTGTAGTACGTATCATACAACTGACCAATCTTATGCATATTTGGGGGGCACCTCCATGGCGACACCCCACGTGGCGGGCGCGGCCGCGCTGCTGAAGGCGGCATATCCCGATGCGGCGGCGTCTCAGATCAAAAAGGCCATTCTGGACGGGGCGCAGAACGCCTCCAGTTTCTCAGGCAAAACGCGCTGCGGCTTTCTAGATCTGAAAGGCGCGCTGGACAAGATGACGGAGGGGACCGCCCCCGGCGTCACGAGCACCAGCCTGAGTGCCGGCAAGGTGGGGGTGCCCTACCAGGCAAAACTTGACGCGACCGGAGATGCCCCGATACGGTGGAGCGTGAGCGGTGCCTTGCCCGGCGGCCTGTCGCTGAACGCGTCGACGGGTATTATCAGCGGCGCCCCCACGGCGGCGGGGACATCGAGCTTCACGGTGACGGCCTCGAACTCCGCGGGAAGCGCCGTGAAGGACCTGGCCATCACCATCGCGGACGTCGCGCCGGTCATTGCGACCCTGAGCCTGCCTGACGGAGCTGTGGGGGCAGGCTACAAGGCTGAGGTGGCGTTGTCGGCGGGGACGGGCGCCATCAACTGGAACATCAACGGCAGCCTGCCCAGCGGCCTGTCCTTTAACGGGGGGATCATCAGCGGCACGCCCACCCGAACGGGGACGTATTCCTTCAGGCTGACGGCCTCGAACTCCGCGGGAAGATCCTCCCAGTGGCTCGTCATCACGATCTTGGACGTGCTGCCGGTCATCGCAACGTCAAGCCTGCCCGACGGGATCGTTGGGACGGCCTACAGCGCCCCGCTTGGTCTGTCAGCGGGGACGGGGACGGTCCGCTGGAGCCTTAACGGAAACCTGCCCCGCGGCCTGTCGCTGAACGCATCGGCCGGCATCATCAGCGGCACGCCCAGGACCGCGGGGACGTATTCCTTTACAGTGAGGGCGGCGAACTCCAGCGGAAGCGGCACCCAAGCCCTCAGCCTCACGGTCAGGGACTCCGCGGATGATGATGAGGGAAACTGGCCGGACCTGTCCCTGGACGCGGAACAGGATGCCGAGCAGGGCAATGAGCGGATCATCACCCGCGGCGGGGCCTCGGCGGTGGAGGACCTCGTCCTGAGCTCCGTGGGGACCTCCCAGGTGACGGTGCCCTTCGTCGCGTTTGATGCCCCCGACACGGCCCTCGACAGCAAGGCTCGGCAGTTGGCGCGGGAGAGGTTTGGTGGAGACCTCGGCGTCATCACGAAGGACGTGGAGAAGTATCTGAGCATCCCCGCCAAGCCGTTTGGGGACCTGCGCGCAAGGCTCAACGCCGTCAGGGCCTCGCTGGCGGGAAGCGGCCGTTCCCTGGGCGCCGTTCTCCCCCCGGTGCAAGCCGCACAGACAGGTGTCTATCTCGTTAAATTGTCTCTTTCGTCCGGCCAGAAGGCATCGCTGAAGGGGCGCAGGCTTGCTTACCTCATCACGCCCTGGGACAGCGCCGCGGTGCGCACAGCAGGCGACAGCACAAACGGGGTCTTGGTGGACACGAACGGCAACCCCCTGACGGGCGAATATGCCGGTCAGGACCTTCATGTCCTCGTCTCCGTGACAAACGCGGGAACGGCCTATAACCATTATCTGACACAGGAGACGGCGTCCGGCGGAGACACAAAGGGCAGCAATGCCGCCGCTGGCGGCGGCGGTGGCGGGTGTCACGCCGCGGGCCTCTCCTGGGCTGGTTATCTTATGGTTCTGCTCGCGTTTGCCCTGCGCTCACTATATTTTGAGAGGCATCGTGAATGAGCTCACCTTAATCGCAAAAATCAATCGGTACACCGGTTTTCGAAAAAGGCCTGCCGGTGTACCGTTGTCATGGGGGGCCATCAATATGTTACAATATTTTTTGTCTCTTGCGCCGTTCATCAAATGACCTGAAGGAGGATATCCTGAATTGAAACGTCTTGGAGGCCTTATACTCTCCGCGCTGTTCCTTCTGTCCGCCGCTCTGCCGTTCGCGGCCCTTCCCTCCGCGGCGATGGAGCCGGACCCTGAGGTGCACCGTGTGGTGGGCGGGCTCTACGCCCTTGCCGCGGCGGCGGGGCTTCATGGGGGGAAGGACATCCCCACGCCCGCGCAGCTTCAGCGCTACTTCACAAATACGCTCACCGCGCAGGTTGCGGCGGCGGGAGACGGCTGGTGGGTCGGGGTGCCTGTGGGGCGCTTCTCCAGCGCGCGGCGCTTCCTGCGGGCCCACGCCCCGAAGCTGGAGATCATGGATGGCGCGGGGGGACGGCCCTGGATGGGCGGGGACACCGCCTGGCTGAAGGCTGCCAGCGTGACGGGCAAGGAGGCGAAGGCCTCGGCAAAACCTCTCCCGCTCCAGGCGGCGCAGGGGGCGGGCGACGACGCCCGGCTTCTCTTTCTCAGTGCGGACGGTGCGGAATGGTGGCAGGCCCCCGCGATGACGGACGCTGCCCGCGAGGCCGCGCTCAAGCGCTGGGGCACGAGCCGCGCGCCGGAACTTCATGCCCCCGCCGGGGCCCCGGTCGAAGAAAAGCTCAGCGCCTCGCCCGTGGGGCTGCCGGAGGATATGCACACCGGCGCCACCAGTGACGACCTCTCCCTTGAGGTGGGCGACGTGCTCTTCAAGCCCCTCCCGCGGGTGAGGAACAACTGACCGAAGCGCACCGAACAGGCCGGCGAGGCCAAACAAACCCAGGAGGTTTTTGCGATGGCGATTTTAGTCTGCGGCGGAGCCGGGTACATCGGTTCCCACAACGTAAGGGCGCTTTTGGACCACGGCGAGGAGGTCGTGGTGCTGGACAACCTCTGGACAGGACATCGAGCCGCCGTTCCGGAGGCCGTGAAATTCTACGAGGGGGACGTCCGGGACAGCGCCCTGCTGGACAAGGTGATGGCCTCCCACCCCATCGAGGCGGTCATCCACTTCTGCGCGTGTTCCCTGGTGGGCGAGAGCGTGGCGAAGCCCCTGCTCTACTTCAACAACAACGTGGGGGGGATGCAGTCCCTGCTGGAGGCGATGCAGCGCAACGGGCCGGCAGGAAGGGGGCTTTGCCCCGTGGACAAGATCGTGTTCTCCTCCTCCGCGGCGGTCTACGGGGAGCCGAAGCACGTTCCCATCCTTGAGGACGACGAGAAGCGACCCACGAACCCCTACGGCGAGAGCAAGCGCATGATGGAGCTCATGATGCACTGGGTCAGCCGCAGGCACGGGATACGCTACGTCTCCCTCCGCTACTTCAACGTGGCCGGGGCGTTTCACGACGGCAGCATGGGAGAGGACCATCGCAACGAGACGCACCTGGTCCCCCTCATCCTCCAGGTCCCCCTCGGCAGGCGGGACCACGTCGCGATCTACGGCGACGACTACCCCACAAAGGACGGGACCTGTATTCGGGACTACGTCTACATCGAGGACCTCGCTGCCGGGCACCTTCTGGCCCTGAAGTACCTGAGGGACGGCGGGGAGAGCCAGATCTTCAACCTGGGCAGCGGCGACGGCTACTCGGTGATGGAGATGGTCAGCGCGGCACGCGAGGCCACGGGGCGCGACATCCCCGTGGAGGTTGCCCCACGACGCGCGGGCGACCCGGCCCGCCTCGTGGCGGACAGCGCGCGGGCCCGTTCGGTCCTGGGCTGGCAGCCGAAGGTCACGTCCATGAAGGACATCATCGCCTCAGCCTGGCGGTGGCACAGCTCCCACCCCAACGGTTACCCGGACTGAAGGGACAAAAAACTCCCGCCTCTTGAGGCGGGAGTTTTTTGTCCCTCATCTGCCCCCGACTCTGGACCGGGCTTTTTTCCCGCAGAGCAGGGTCAGAGGGGCCAGCAGCGCGGCGGATCCCAGGGAGAGGACGCCGCAATTGCTGCTGCTGCTCTCATCGCTGCTGCCGGAGTCGATCGTCGCCGCCATGGAGGTTACGGTCCCGCCCAGGTCCGCGCTGGTAAACGTCCTGAGCACCGTATCATCCTGAAACACCACGATCTTCTCCGCCGTTGCCATCGCGAGGAGCTTGTGGGTGTCGTCCCAGGCCACCTTGACGAAGGAAGAACTCGCCTCGCCGGAGGGTATCGCTGAAAACGTACCGTCCGATTTCCAGCGGTAGAGCGTATTCACGGGGGCAATGCCGCCGACTTGCTTTTGCCCGACGAAATAGAGCCCGCTGTCGCCGTCACTGCAGAGGGTGGGGATTGCCCCATATTGGTCGCCGCTGACGTCCCCGCTGATGAGATGGCTAAGCGCGCCGCGGTAGCACAGATCGATCCCGCCCTTCCAGTCCTCCTCCCCGCGGTACGCGACGGCGATCTTGCCGTCGCTCGTGGCGGCCAGGGCAACGGCCTGGGGGCCAACGTTGAAGTTGTCGTACCGCCCCTGCTCGTTCAGCTGCCCGTCCAGCAGGACCAGCTTGCTGGAGAGATAAGGCCCGTCGGACTCAGGCTCCCTCACGCTGAAGAGCCCGTAGATGACCGTCCCGTTCACAAGGACGTCCTCGCCGGACGTGATGCGATCCCCCTCCGTGCAGATGTAGACGCGCCCTGTCGGGGCGTAGGAGGACGCGGAGTACTCCGTGAGGCAGGACTGGGACGCGGTGAAGAGGCTGTTCCCCTGCCTCGAGGCGCTGGCTCCGCGAAGGGCCAGAGTCCCGGTCAGGGTCTGTTCGGAGGGCTCCTCCTCCCAGTTGTTGGGGGTGTAGATGTAAGCCGCGTCCCCATCGCTGGCGCCGGGCTCCGTCAAAAGCACGCGAGGCTGTTGGTTCCCCCAGAAGGCGGACACACGGGCACCTTCCTTCAGGCCGGTTTTGATGGGACTGAGCTTAGAGATGTCGATGCTCTCGGCCCCCTCGACCTCGATCCCCCCCAGAGACCTCGATGTCCCGTCCTCCGCCGTGTAGACGATATCGGCCCGCGAGGCTCCACAGACTGCCAGGACGTACATCAGCATCAGTGTGGGCACAAGGAAAATTTTTCTCATCGCGATAACCTCCTCAAAATTTTATCCGTTCAGGAACGCCGCCGCCCTCTCCTTCACCCGCTTGCCGTCCGCCTGGCCCGCCACCTTGGACATCAGGACCTTCATCAGCTTGCCCATGTCCCGCGGCGTGGAGGCCCCGGCCTCCTTCGCGGCCTGCGCCACCAGCGCGTCCAGCGCCGCGTCGTCCAGTTGCGCGGGCAGGTATGGCTCCAAAATCTCAATCTCCGCCAGCTCGGCCTTCGCCCTGTCCCCGGCCCCTCCGCTCTGATACTGCTCCGCGGCCTCCCTACGCTGTTTGATGAGCCGCCTAATCACGGCCTGCGCGTCCTCATCCGTGATCTCATAGCTTCTGCCCTCGTCGGCCTGAAGCTTCTGAAGCTCCGCCTTCAACATTCTCAAGGTCGAGAGCCGCGGCTCCTCCCTGGCCTTCATCGCCGCGACGAGGTCCGCCGCGATCTGCTCGGTCATCTTCATTGTTACGTCCTCCTAATCTCCCTCGTATCCGTAAGAGACGGAAAGCACCGTCAGGAACACGAACTTATCCGCCAAAAGCTCCGGCGGCGGCAGCGCCCTTTTCAGAAGGGGGGCCGGCTCCAGCGCGTCTACAGGACCGCGCGCCATCGCGGACAGATACTCATCACGGCCGCTGCCCTTCCAGTCCTCACGGGTATTTAATTCCTTTTCCAGCCTGGCGTCAAGCCACGGGCGCGTCGCCCGGCCGCCGCGCGGAACTCCGGCAATCTCTCAAAGTTTATCACGCCGCTCCAGGGACAGCCTGTCCACCTCCGGCATGACGGCCGCGTAGTCCGCTTCAAGCTCCGCCTCGGTGACCGGGAATGGAAAAGGGGGTATCATGGAATTAGTGGCGCGTAAACCGGAACCTGAGGCGCATCGCCGGGGAGGGCGCCGTTCAGCTCCGGCACGGTGCGCGGGTCCACCGTGCCCACAATGATGTCCGTGAAGGCCAGGCCGCCCGGCGTCACACGGCCGTAGACCCAATTCGTGTCCAGCCGTCGCGTGACGTAATAGCCGTCCCAGGTCTTGAACCAGTTTGCGGGCATGTCCGCCGTGCGGTAGACGTCGAACTCCAGGGGGAGCGCAGCCTGGCGCGCCCTCATGTTTACGGCGCGAGAGGACTCCCCCTGCCGGGGGGCAGCCAGCGCGGGAGGAACAGCCGCCATCAAAAACGCCGCGCACAACAAAAAGACCTTCTTCATCAACCACGCCTGCCTTTGGTCCTGAGATATGTCCGCCCCGCAGGATGCGCCGGGCTTCCCCTCAAAATTTTACACGAAGCCACAAAAAATGGGGGCCTTGGAGCCCCCACCCTTTGTCATTTAGCCTATGTTTCTCCGCCTCATGCTCTTGCGCTTGCGAGCGGCTTCGGCGCGCTTGATCTTCTTCGCGTCGCTGGGCTTCTCATAGTGCTCGCGCTTGCGCGCCTCACGCAGAGTGCCCACCTTGGCAACTTCGCGCTTAAAGCGGCGCAGGGTCTCCTCAAGCGGTTCGCCTTCCTTGCGGGTGACAGTCGTCATCTTAAATTCCCTCCCTTCACTCTCCGGCTAGCCTGGAGGCCAGCCAAGGTTGCGCCCCGAAAGAAGATGAAGGTGAAGGTGGGGGACTGTCTGACCGCCCTGAGTCCCTGTGTTGATGACCATACGGTAGCCATCCCTCTCAAGGCCCAGTTTGCGGGCAACTTCAACGGCCCGGCCGACCAGGACGCTCCACACAGAAGGGTCCGCGACATCCGCCGATGAGGCGATATGCCGTTTGGGGATCACGAGAAGATGTGTGGGGGCCTGGGGGTCTACATCGCGGAAAACCGCCACGTTCTCGTCCTGGTAGACGAAATCCGTGGGTATCTCTCCCTTTGCAATCTTACAAAAGATACAACTATCCATGATCCGGCTCCCCTCTCTTTATATATTTTATAACAGAAATTCAGAAGAGACAATATGATAACGTGGAGTTTTCTCCGACGGGCATATGGTAAGATTATCCCGTTAAAGACGGGAGGGGAGCCGGGTTTCAGGGCTGCCTCCCTTTAAGGCGGTCGCGCCAGGAGGGGATAGGATGAGCGAATCCGTCAGGCAGGTGCTCCAGGCGGTGAGGGAGGGGACGCTGTCCGTGGACGGCGCGCTCCTGAGGCTGAAGGAAAAGCCCTTTGAGGACATTGGCTTCGCGAAGGTGGACCTGCATCGTTCCGTCCGCCAGGGGGCGGCCGAGGTCATCTATGGGGCTGGAAAGACGCCGGAGCAGATCGCGGGCATCGTCAAGGTGATGCGGCGGCATGGGCAGGGAACGATCCTCATCACGCGCCTGTCAGGGGAATCCGCGAAGAGCGTCGGGCGGCTGTGCGCGCCGGAGGCGGCGCTGGACTATCATGAGGAAGCGCGTGTGGGCATCGTGGGGGCCTTGCCCCAGCCGGACGGCATCGGGCGCATCGTCGTCGCCACGGGCGGCACCAGCGACATCCCTGTGGCAGAGGAGGCGGCGCTGACGGCAGAGGTCCTGGGCAACCAGGTTACGCGGCTTTATGACGTAGGGGTCGCGGGGCTGCACCGGATGCTGTCCCACATGGATGACATCATGGACGCCAGTGTCATCATTGCCGTGGCGGGCATGGAAGGGGCCCTGGCCAGCGTGGTCGGCGGTCTGGCGGGCTGCCCTGTTATCGCCGTCCCGACAAGCGTGGGCTACGGCGCGTCCTTCGGGGGCATCTCCGCGCTCCTGTCGATGCTGAACTCCTGCGCCAGCGGCGTAACCGTCGTGAACATCGATAACGGGTTTGGCGCGGGCTTCTTTGCCAGCCGGGTGAACCACATGCAGCCCAGGGAGTCCAAATAAAACCAGGAGGCCGGGATGCCCGGCCTCCTCCCATAATTTAACCCCACAATACCGTGTCCTGAAAGTCTTGACCCGGTCCCATAAATATCGGACTGTCCGGTCGGTTTTGGCAAGGACCCCCCAAGGGGGAGAACCGCCACCCCGGCGGGAACGAACGTCCACGTACGGAGTCGAGTGTTGGCTCAAGACATTATCACGATCACGCATACCGCAGGGTGATCTCGCACTCACGATGGGATTATTATATCAGATTTTCCCCCGCTTCTCCACACCCATTCGCCGTGGTTTCATCCCGACGGGGCAGGGGCTCAGTTCGTCCCCTCGTCCTTCTCCGCGTTTTCCGTTGGGAGGGTGAACACCCTTCTCTCACAGCCAATGATGCCGTCCTCCTTCATCTTGCTGATCTCGTTTGAGAGGGCGCTGCGGTCCACGGAGAGATGGTCGGCCAGCTCCTGGCGGCTGAAGGGGATCTCGAAACTCGCAAGCCCCCGGTGAAAGGACTCTGCGGAGAGATAGGTCAGCAGGCGCTCGCGGATGGTCCGCTTCGACAGAATTTCCGCCTGCCGTGAGAGGATGAGGTTCTTCCGGGCCACGATGGACAAAAGGTTCTGAACGAGGGTCACGTGCGGCCCAACCCCACGGAGGCGCAGGGCCTGCTCCACGTCCAGAAACAGGACCTCCGCCGGCGCGGCAGCCAGGACGCTGACCTCCAGCGGGACACCGGGCAACAGGGCATACACCTCCGCGAAGATGTCCCCCGGCTCCACGCTGGATAAAATCGTCCGGCGGCCCCAGAAGTCCTCCTTCATGACGCAGGCCGTCCCTGACAGGAGCAGCCCCACGGAGCGGGCGCAGTCCCCGCAGTTCAGGATAAACTCGTTCTTGTCAAAGAACTCCCTCCGCGGGCGCAGGTAGGCGAGCAGTTCGTCCGCCTCCCCGGCGCTTATCCCCTCAAAAAGCCCTGAGCCGGTGACGGCCCCCATCCCCGCTTTGTTCATGAGCGCTTCACCCTGACGTACCTCCATAGCCTTCTCCATCTCCTCCTTGCACCTGGCTTCGGACAGTTTCCATAATAATAACATCGAAACCGCCCTGTGGAACGCCCTCAAGGTTTCGCCGGGAGAATTCGATAATAGGAATGTAGGAGATATAAATTCTTGAAATCGCGGCCTCGCCGGGGAAGGGGCAACATGTAATGCGGGCGAAGTACTCCCCGCACCCCTGGAAAGAGACGTTTCAAACATCATTAGCGGCTATGCCGTGGAAAGGAGTCTCTGTGATGAAAAGCGCTGTTCCATTTGCCATTACCTATCGTACGCCGGGCGCCTTTGCAGGGGCCCTTCAGCGGGGCGCCCTCCGTGCCGTGGAGCATACGGACATTTCCTTTGAGGAGTTCCACAACAGGCCGTGGAACTCAGCCTCCCGTCAGGAAGGCCGGGAAAGTTACTGGAAGACGCGCAGCAAAAAACTCCAGGAGCGTCTGGCGCTGGAGGCGGAGATCCACGCGGAACGCCAGCGGCAGCGCGCAAGCGACCAGGAGTTTTACGCCCGCCAGCGGCAGCAGTGGCAGCTCAACGAACGCGCCGCGCTGTCCGAGCAGGGCATGGAGCCGGGGATGATCGGCCTCACCAGCCTCGTCCCGCCCGTCATGCAGGGAACCATGATCCCCATCGCACACACGCTGTAAAAAGGACTGCCGGGAGCCTTTTTCGCACGCTCCCGGCATCTTTATCGAACGCTACCGCTTATTTCTCGCGATATAGTCCGAGACCCTGACAAGGGGCACGTCAGCCTGACTGCCGTCCTCCATATTTTTCACCGCGGCGACGCCCTTCTCCAGCTCATCCGGTCCAAGGATGCACGTCCAGCCCGCGCCGGAAGCGCTGGCCGCCTTCATCTGGGCCTTGAAACTGCGCCCCGCGATATCCTGTTCCGCGGCGAGCCCGGCCCGCCGGAGGTCATGCGTGAGCCTCTGCGCCGCGCCCCTGGCAGAGGCGTCCAGCGCCGCGACGTACACGGCCGCGTGAGGGGCTCGCCCGAAGGGGCAGCCCTGCTCCTCCATCACCAGAACGACGCGGTCCATCCCACAGGCGAAGCCGACGCTGGGCAGGTGCGGCCCCCCGATGGACTCGGCCAGGTTATCGTAGCGCCCGCCCCCACACACGGCGTTCTGAGCCCCCAGGTCGCCGGAGAGGATCTCGAAGGCCGTCCTGGTGTAGTAGTCCAGCCCTCGCACCAGCCGCTTGTCCTGACGGTAGGGGAAGCCCAGCCGCTCAAGCCCCGCGCGGACCTCCTCGTAGTGCTCACGGCACTCATCACAGAGGAACTCGTAGATGGCCGGAGCGGCGTCGGCCACGACCCCGCAGCCCGGCTTTTTACAGTCCAGGATGCGCAACGGGTTTCGTTCCATGCGGCTCAGGCAGTCCTCGCACAGCTCCCCCTGATGTTTCTCAAAGTGCTTCAGCAGCGCCTCACGGTAGACAGGGCGGCACTTGGGGCAGCCCACCGAGTTGATGACCGCCTCCAGATTGCGGAGGCCCAGCCGCCGGAAGAGCTCCGCCGACAGGTCGATAACCTCGACGTCGGCCATGGGCCCCGCCGCGCCCAGAAACTCCGCGTCAATTTGATAGAACTGCCGGTAGCGTCCCTTCTGCGGGCGCTCGTAGCGGAACATGGGCCCCCAGCACCACAGCTTGGCCGACGCTCCCTGAGCGCACATCCCATGCTCCAGCGCCGCACGGGTCATGCCCGCGGTGGCCTCCGGCCTGAGCGTGATGCTGCGGTCCCCGCGGTCCGTGAAGGTGTACATCTCCTTCTCCACGATGTCCGTGGTCTCGCCGACCCCGCGGGAGAAGAGCTCCGTATGCTCAAACAGGGGCAGGTGGACCTCGGAGAACCCGAAATCGGACATCGTCTCAGCCGCCACACTCGTTACATAAGCCCACTTCCACGACTCATCGGGGAGGATGTCCCGCACTCCCCTGGGCGCCTTGATCTCCATGCGTCCATCTCCGTTTCCTTAATGTCGTACCAGTATAACCCAGAT
>JAFUYV010000208.1 GCA_017476945.1 Fretibacterium sp. | reverse complement strand
GTGCTGTTGATGACGTTGTAAGTCTGGAGCGCGGGGATGTTATGATTAACAACCATTGCCATGATAAAAGAACCTCCTTGAACTTTTGGTTAATGCCCTGTCCGCCGCCCTCCCTGGGGACGGACGCCTCTTTCGGCTCCGGCCGCCCGTACTCCTGTGGCCGCCTGTCCTCCGAAAGCACACGCCTTGATGCCAACGCAAATCCGGGGATGTTCTCCCGGTTGATGCCGCTGTTTCCAACAGGCCGGTGCAGCCAGCGCTGGGTCTGACGAAGCGGACGGGCCTCCGCCCCACGGGTTCTAATTCTTCTAACTTTAGTTAGAGGAATTAGAAAATGTTGATTTTTTGCAGGCAGCAACCTGACGGACGAGTTTTAGGGGGGTGTATAAAGTTTAACGGCGGCAGCGCCGATATCATTAGTGACGGCGAGGAAGGGAAGGATGAAATTCCTTGCTGGCGCAACAGGTCAGGCAGTTTTCTGAGGGGCGGAAAAGCGCGATTTTCTAATTCCAATAACTAAAGTTAGAGGAATTAGAAAAAAGTTTCGCCCTCATTGGTTTGATGTCCTTTGATACCCTGCCGGTGGATCTTTTGGGGAGGGGCAGCCGGGGGTCAATCAGTGCAAAGCTCTAAGTCAATGTGGGTCCAAATTTTTCGAGGTCTCCGCAGGCCCTGCTCGCCCTCCAAAAATTTTCTTCTCAATCGTCCCGGTGCACGTGGAACGTGCGCGGTCAATGGCGTGGCTGTAGACGAGAGTTGTGTTGATGCTGGTGTGGCGCGCAAACTCCTTCACGGCCTCCAGCGTCTCCCCTCCCTTCAGCGCCAGCGTCACCGCCGTGTGGCGCAGCGAGTGGGCGCACAGGCGGGTGCCGCGGCATCCGGCATCCTGCAGGGCGTCCTTCACAATTTTGCTGATGGTGCGCGTTGAAAGGGGGCCGTTTCGATTGCGGTTGCTCGTGCAGGCGAAGAGCGGCGCGTCCTGCGCCACGCTTCCGCGCTCATCCAGGTAGGCCTGAAGGGCCCGCTGAAGGTTGTGGGATAACTTAACGTATTCCGCTCCGTCATCGCCGCGCCCCTTTCCGTGCACGTAAAGCACGGCGTGGCTTCCCCGCTGGATGAAGTTCCTGGCCCTGGCCCTGGACACTTCAACGCAGCGCAGCCCTCCAATGACCATGAGCGCCACGATCGCGTAGTTCCTCAGCCCCTTGAGGGTGCTGCGGTCGATGTTGTCCAGGACGGCTCGCACCTGACACAAGGTCAGGGCATCCCGCCGGTGGACGTGATCGCCTCCCGGGACCTTCACGCACTCAGCGATGTTGCCATAGAGCCCTTCATTTGCCATCCAGCGGAAGAACAGCCGGACGGCGATGATGTAGGAGCGTATGGTCGCTGGCTTTTTGCCCGCCGCGATGAGGGCGTCCCGGTAGGCGAACACGTGTTCTCGATTGGGTTGGACAATTCTCTGAGCGGTCAGATAATTAAAGAACAGCCTGAGGTTGTGCCGGTAAGCAGCCACCGAGCGAGGACGGACGTTCTGGAACGTTAAAAATTTTTCCAGGAGGGATTCGTCCATGAGCTGCGTCACGGTGATGATGTTCTGTTCGTCCATTATTCTCTCTCCTTGGTGTATGCAAGTTTCCCTGGCTAGTTTTGCCTCCCTCTGAAACATGATATCAGTCATCAGCTTTTATTCAATAAGCCCTGAAAAAAGCGGAGGCCTCCTGTCAGGGGCCTCCGCCTGTCCGCGTGTTTTTCAAAGGCGCACGGTTCAGAGGGTGAACTCCCTCTCGAACTCCGGGCTGCTCTCCGGGAAGTCCAGCCGGTTGTGCGTGCCGCGGCTCTCTCTGCGGTTCAGCGCGGCCTTGGCGATGAGGTGGATGGCCAGCGCCGTCTGCACCGTGAGGCTGTCCTTCGCCGCCTCCGGGTCGCTCAGGATGGCGTGGGCGCCCCTCAGCGCCTCCTCCAGGTCCGGCCCATTGCGGAAGACGCCCAGGGCGTGGGCCGCTATCCTCTGAAGCTCCGGCAGAAACTTCTCCTGCGCCTCCTGAGCGCGTTTCACGCTCACGGGCTGTCCGGCGATCTCCCGGTCCAGCTCGCCCGTGCGGAGTATCCCTTCAGCGCACAGAAGGCCGGAGAGCGTCGCCTGGCTCGCGGCGTTGCCCGCGCAGCGGCAGGCCCCGTGGATGCCGCCGCAGGCCTCCCCCACGGCGTAGAGCCCCGGCACGCTGGACTCGTAGTTCCGGTCCACCTTGATGCCGCCGGAGAAGCTGTGGGGCATGGGCCCGACCTCCAGCAGCTCCTTCTTTGGGTCGCAGCCGTTGTTCACCAGACGATTGTAGAACCAGGGGTACGCCTTCAACACCTTCTCGTCGATGTGCCGCAGGTCCACCCAGATGCCGCCGTGCGGGTTGCCCTTCCCCGCCGCGACCTCCTTCCATATCTCGTGGTTGATGAGGGACTTCGGCGCGCCCGCCTCGCCCTGGGGCCGAACCCTCAGCAGGAAACGCTCGCCATCGGAGTTGAGCAGCGTGCCGCCCTCGCCCAGCATCGCCGTCGGGCAGGGCTCCCCCACCGCGCCGGGCGGGGTCATCATCACCATGGGCTCAAACTCGATGAACTCCAGGTCGACGAGGTCCGCGCCGGCCTGCTTCGCCATGCCCAGCGTGTTGCCGCGCACGTCGTCGGGGTAGGTGGACGTGCCCAGCAGGTTCCCCACGCCGCCCCACGCCGCCACGACCACCGGCGCGTAGACGTTGTACGGTTCCCCGCCATTCTCGCTCACGGTGAAGCCCTCGATCTTTCCGCCGGGCTTGTCGCCCTCTGTGAGCAGGCCCACCACCTGGCACCTGTCGTGGAACTCAATCCCCGCCTCCTTCAGCTTGGGGATCATGACCTTCTCGATCTCCGCGCCGATGAGGTCCGTCGTCTGGCAGAGGGAACGCGGGTATTTGTGGCCGGAGACGTGGCGGAGCTTTATCGTGCCGTCCTCGTTGTGGGCGAACGTCACGCCCCAGCGGCACAGCAGCTCATAGCCCCGCACGGTGGCATTCGCCATCTCCGTGACGAGCTCCCGGTTCCCGATATGATAGCCCGCCGCCAGCATATCCTCGGCGTACTGCTCCGGAGTGTCGCCGTAGGGGTTGTTGGGCAGGACAAAGTTGATCGCCGCGATGTACGGCGTGCCGCCGAGGCCGTTGGCGTATATCGCGATCTCCTTCACGCCCTGCTCGTGCAGGCGCGCGGCCGTGGCAAGGGCGGCGAGCCCGCTCCCCGCGATAGCGACTTTATGTTTACGGCTCATGCGGCCACCGCCTTTGCTTTACGGTCGCCGCGAGACCTCGAAAACAGCAGCACCGCGACGCCCGCGACGGCCCCGACGATGGAGCTGATGGTCTCCGGCGCGATGAGGCACAGGGCCGCGGCGAACAGCAGCGTCCGCTCAAGGGTGTTCAGCTCGCTCCTGAAGAAGCCGGCGACCATGATGGCCAGGAAGTACGTCCCCACGGCGAGCTGAATAACGGCAATGGCGATCTCCGCCCACGTTCCATGGAGCAGCAGCGGAGGGTTGTACACGAACACGAACGGGACGAGGAAGCCCACCATGGCGAAGGTGAAGCCCTTGAGCCCCGTCTTCATCGCGTCCGCCCCGGCGATGCCCGCCGCGGTGTAGGACGCCACGCAGACCGGCGGCGTGATCTGGGCCATGATGCCGTAGTAGAACACGAACATGTTGGCGCAGAGGTTCGCCGTCGCGGGGGCCATGCCCGTCTTGAGCAGGATGGGCTGGATGCAGGGGACGAACAGGATGACACCGACGAGGTACGCCGCCACCGTGGGCAGCGCCATGCCCAAAATCATGCAGCCCACCATGGCGATGAGCAGGGCCAGGAAGAGGTAGCTGGTGTCCAGGGAGCGGATGAGGCTGGACAGGTTTGTCGCCAGCGAGGTCTGCTGGGTCACGACGTTGATGATGATGCCGCAGGCCGCCGTGGGGATGGCGATGGCCGCCGCCTGTTTCGCGCCGTCGATGCAGCAGCTCCACAGGCCCTTGAGGTCCAGGAAGTCCTTTTTGTTCACGAAGTAGTTGATGACGTCGCAGGCCAGGCAGGTGAAGATACCCACCATGCCCGCCCGCATCAGGGAGAAGCCCCGGATGATCCAGATGACCAGCAGCAGCGCGGGAATCAGCAGGTACAGCCGCGGCAGGATGGGCCGGTCAACGCGGATGGAGGCGTCCGCCGTGGAGTCCAGCCGGGACGCGCGCTTGGCGGCAATCTTGTCGACAAGGACGAACACCGCGAAATAATAGGCCACCGCGGGGATAATGGCGGACGCGGCGATGCTCATATAGTTCACGCCCAGCATCTCCGCCATGATAAACGCGCCCACGCCCATGATGGGGGGCATGATCTGCCCGCCGGTGGACGCCACGGCCTCCACCGCGCCGGCCTCCTCCGGCTCGTAGCCAATCTTCTTCATCATGGGGATGGTCATGACGCCCGTGGTGGCGACGTTCGCCACGGCCGAGCCGGAGATCATGCCCATCAGCCCGGAGGACAGCACCGCCGCCTTGGCGGGCCCGCCGGAGGACTTGTTGGACACCTTCATGCCCATGTCGATAAGGAGCTGGCCGCCGCCGATGGTGGAGAAGAACGCCCCGAACACGATGAAGTAGAACAGGGTGTTGGCGCTGGTCAGAAGGGGCGTTCCAAAGACGCCGCTCTCGGTCATGGTCATGCCGGCGGTGAACTCCTCGATGAACTGCGCGTAGGGCTTGGCGTTGGTGTGCAGGATGCCCGGCAGGTAGGGCGAGGTCCAGGCGTAGATGATGAACACGGTGATGAAGCCGGCCAGGATGCCGCCCAGCGTCCGGTAGACCGCCACGAGGAGCAGCAGGATGGTGACGACCATCGCGGCCTGGTCCATGTTGAACACCTCGTCCACGCCCAGGACGAACTCGTTGAGCCGGACGTTCTGGGTCAGCACGTACCACAGCAGAAAGCCGATGCCCGCGAAGGCCAGGAGGTCAAACCAGTTCAGCCAGGCATATTTGTTCAGCAGCGCGGCGTCCGGCGCGTGGTCCCCGGCGGCCTTCTTCACCTTCTTGCGGTAGTTGTTGTCCGCGGGGAAGTAGAGAAAGACCAGCGCCAGGGCGAAGACCAGGTGAAGGGGGCTCTGGAGCATGGGCGCGAACTGCCGCACCAGGGCGATATACATCTGAAAAGCGAAGAACGCAATCGTAATGAGAATGGCCGCGACTTTTCTCAGGTTAAACTGACTCTCGGTCTCCAAGCCGTATCATCCTTTCAATGACCAACCCCCCCCCGGCCCCGTCCGGCGGCTCCCACAAAGGGACCTGCAGAGTCCAGAGGGACAACTGAAAAATAGGGAGGCCGGATACGCCGTCCGGCCTCCGCAGCGCTAATTCATGTACTTGCCGCCGTTGACGTTGATACTTTCGCCAACGATGAACGCGGATTTGTCCGACGCGAGGAACACCGCGACGTCCGCCACGTCCTCCTCCCGCCCAAGGCGGCGCAGGGGGATGGAGCTCAATGCCCTCTCACGGTACTCCGGTGTCCATTGACGGGACATGTCCGTCTCGATGGGCCCGGGGCAGATGGCGTTCACGCGGATGCCGTGAGGCGCCAAATCCCAGGCCAATTTCTGCGTCAGGGAGAGTATCCCCGCCTTCGACACGCCGTAGCAGACGGAGGCGTTGGGGTGCGCGGTCTTGCCCGCGGAGGAGGACATATTGATGATGCAGCCGCTTCCCCGCTCCAGCATGACCGGCACGACGCACTTGCAGGCGTAGAACGCGCTGGTCAGGTTCGTGCGGAGCATGTTGTCCCACTCGCTCAGGGGCAGATCGACGAAGCTATACCGGCTGTTGACCCCCGCGTTGTTCACCAGGACGTCCACCTTTCCGAAGGCGTCCAGGCAGGTCCCTGTCAGCCGCTCCGAGGTGGCGGGCTCGCCGATATCCCCCGCAGCAAATTCACAGCGGACGCCGGACTCCACGAGCTCCGCCTGAAGCTCCCGCAGGGCGGGCTCCCTTGTGCCGTGGATGACGAGGTCCGCGCCCTCACGGGCAAAAGCGACAGCAATGGCTCGCCCGATGCCTCGGGACGAGCCAGTGATAATCGCGGATTTTCCCTTAAGGAGCCCCATTACTCGTCGCAGGGCAGGCCGGCCTCTTTGTAGTACTTCACCGCGCCGGGGTGCAGGGGCGCGCCGTTCAGCTCGTGTTTGCCGGCGGTCTGCGGGTCGAACCAGGCCAGGGACGCCACGGCCTTCGCGATCTCGTCCTTGCCCTCACAGATGGCCTTCGTCAGCGCGTAGGCCACGTCGTCGTTCATGCTGGCCGGGACGATCACGTTTTGCTGGGACCCCATGGTGTCGATGTCCTTGTCCTGCTTGTTCCAGGTCCCGGCCTTCATGACGAGGGGCGCGTAGCCCATCTTCTGAAGGTTGGCCAGGGTCTCGGGCGCGAGCTGGACGAAGTGCATGTCGTGGGTCAGGCAGATCTCGGTGGTGGTGGACTGGCCGGCGTCGATGTGGTCGATCGTCGCGTCGTACAGGTCGTCCTGGATGCCGCTCTTGATGGCGTCGGTGCCGCTCTTCTCCCACTTGGCGAACTTCTGGAAGTCCTCGACGGAGATGCCGCACGCCTCGATGACGCGCTCGGCGGTCAGCTCGCCCAGGGAGCCGTTCTTCTTGGTGATGAGCCTGATGGGGTGCTTCTTGGCGATGACCTCCTCCATCGTGGTGATGCCCGTCTCGTCCACGAACTTCTTGGTGAACATGATGTTGGTCATGGCATGGCCCAGGCCGCCGGTGATGCTGCGGACGTCGGGGCAGCCGCCGAACTGGTAGGCGTCCTTGGAGCGCTCATAACTCCACTGGGACGGGCCGGCGTTGGCGACGATGATGTCCGCGCGGCCCCTCTGGATGAGGACGGGGGCGCCCACGCCGCCGGGGGAGTTGGTCGTCAGGTCGATGGTGGAACCCGCGGGCAGGCCCTTCAGCATGACGCCCTGGATGGCGGCGGACACGGAGTAGGCCCCGGTGCCGACCTCCTGGGCCGCGAAAGTCAGAGCGACCGGCGCGGTCAGCTCCGCTCCGGCGGCAAACGCCAGGGCGAGGACAAGCACGAGTGCAACTGCAAACTTCTTCATTTCACTACCTCCTTACGGAATTAGGGAGTCAATCCCCTTCAGGGCGCTCCCCCTTTTATCCCTGCCGCCCCTTCCCCATGAGGGGGGCGGATGGACGTTCATAACGAGGTTCGCAATCTTCACATCACGAGAGCTGGGCTTATTCTAACACGGTGCCGTTGGCTTCGCAAACCTGTCGGCTTTTCGTCCCCCCTCCTCTGTTCTGAACTTTAGGTTTATAATAAAAGGGTCTGGTATATCCAACGTACTTTTTTATGAGGCAATCTGCCGCCGGAGGCTCGTCCTGTTGGGCCTTCGGGACGGCAGGCAAAAATCATATTCAGTGGGAGGGTTTTATTGTGAAGAAGCGTGTTTTTGCAGCAGCGGTGGTTGTGGCGCTCGTCCTGTCGGGGGCGGCCCTGGCGGTGGACGCGGAGGACGTCCTGGTGGGATCCTGCATCTATAAGTTCGATGACACGTTCATGACCGGCGTCCGCAACGCCATGAACGCGGAGAAGGACAAGCTGGGCTGCGAGCTGGAGATTGTGGACTCGCAGAACCGCCAGCCCCTTCAGAACGACCAGGTGGACGCCTACATCAGCAAGGGCGCCAACGTCCTCATCGTCAACCCGGTGGACCGCACGGCCGCCCTTCCCATCATGGAGAAGGCGAAGGCCGAGGGGTTGCCCATCGTCTTTATCAACCGTGAGCCCGACCCCGAGGTCATGAAGGCCTACGACAAGATCTGGTACGACGGCGCCAAGGCCGAGGAGTCCGGCACGCAGTCCGGTGAGCTCATCGCCGATTATTTCAAGGCGAACCCCGGCGCGGACAAGAACAAGGACGGCAAGATCCAGTACATCATGCTCCGCGGCGAGCAGGGCCACCAGGACGCGGTGCTCCGCACGGAGTACTCCATCAAGGCTATCAAGGCCGCCGGCTTTGAGCTTGAGGAGCTGGGCAACGACACCGCCAACTGGGACAAGGTCCAGGCCACGGACAAGATGAAGGGCTTCATCTCCGCCGCCGGCGTCGAGAACATCGAGGCCGTCCTCGCCAACAACGACGACATGGCCCTCGGCGCGATCGAGGCCCTGAAGGCTGAGGGCTATAACACGGGCGACCCCGCGAAGTTCATCCCCGTCGTCGGCGTTGACGCCACCGCCCCCGCCCTTGAGGCCATGAAGGATGGATCCCTGCTGGGCACCGTGCTGAACGACGCCGAGAACCAGGGCCGCGCCGCCGTGCGCGTCGCCGTGGCCGCCGCTCAGGGCAAGCCCATCACCAGGGAGACCGTCGGCTATGAGATCACCGACGGCAAGTACATCTGGGTCCCCTATCAGAAGGTGACGAAGGAGAACTACCAGCAGTTCATGAAATAGCCGCATGTCCATTCCCCCCGGCCGATGAGGTTCGGGGGGCTTTTTTGCATTATGAGCGTCCCGTATCCTGAAAGGAGGACAAGATGAGCGAGTACGTTTTGGAAATGCGCGGCATCACCAAGACCTTCCCCGGCGTGAAGGCCTTGGACAACGTTCAGCTCAAGGTGCGGCCGGGGACCGTTCACGCCCTGATGGGGGAGAACGGCGCCGGCAAATCGACCCTGATGAAGTGCCTCTTCGGCATTTACCGCCCGGACGGCGGTGAGATTCTGCTGGACGGCAAGCCCGTCAAGATCAACTCCGCGCGCGAGGCGATGGACAGCGGCATCGCCATGATCCACCAGGAGCTCCACCCCATCCGCTTCCGCTCCGTCATGGAGAACGTCTGGCTGGGCCGCTTTCCCGGCCATGCCGGCGTCGTGGACCACAAGGCCATGTACGAGAAGACTAAGGAGCTCTTTGACGACCTGGGTCTGGACGTGGACCCCCTGGCGTTGGCGGGGGAGCAGTCCGCGGCCATCCTCCAGATGATGGAGATCGCCCGCGCCGTCAGCATCAACGCGAAGATTATCATCATGGACGAGCCCACATCGTCGCTCTCCGACCGCGAGGTGGACTTCCTCTTCAAGATCATCAACCGCCTCCGCGGCGAGGGCCGCGCCATGATCTACATCTCCCATAAAATGAAGGAAATTTTGCAGATCGCCGACGAGGTCTCCATCATGCGCGACGGGCAGTACGTCGGCACGTGGCCCGCCCTCGGCCTGACCACGGAGGAGATCATCAAGCAGATGGTGGGGCGTGAGATGACCAACCAGTTCCCGCCGCGCACCGGCGCGCCGTCGGACGAGATCGTCCTGAGCGTGCGGGGCCTCTCCTCGCCGCTGAAGCACTCCTTCCAGGATGTGTCCTTCGACCTGCGCAAGGGCGAGATTTTGGGCATCGGCGGCCTTGTCGGGGCCCAGCGGACGGAGTTCGTCGAGGCTCTGTTCGGCCTCCGCGGCATCGAATCCGGCTCCGTGACGAAGGATGGCAAACACTACAGGGCCCGTTCGCCCCGTGACGCCAAGGCTCACGGCTTCGCCCTGCTGACGGAGGAGCGCCGCGCCACGGGCATCTTCGGCATCCTGCCCATCCTGGAGAACACGGTCATCGCCAACCAGAGGAACTACGCCCACCTGGGCGTTCTGAACGAGCACAGGCGCACCGAGGAGGCGTCCGCCGGCTGCAAGGAGCTGAACGTCAAGACCCCGTCGCTCGCGACCCTGATCCAGGACCTCTCCGGCGGCAACCAGCAGAAGGTCCTCATCGCCCGCTGGCTCCTGACGAACTCGGACATCCTGATCCTGGACGAGCCCACGCGCGGCATCGACGTCGGCGCGAAGTACGAGATCTACAACATCATGCTCCAGCAGGTCAGCCAGGGCAAGTCCATCATCATGATCTCGTCCGAGATGCCGGAGCTGATGGGCATGTCCGACCGCATCATGGTGATGTGCGAGGGCCGCGTGACGGGCTTCCTGGAGAAGGGGCAGTACAGCCAGGAGGAGATCATGCGCCTGGCGACGATGTTCGCCGCCCATCAAAAGGACCAGGGCCAGGAAAAACAGCCGGCGGCGGACTGAGCGGGACTATGACTATAAGGAGGACTCAATAAATGGCGGAAAAACATATTGCGCGTTCCAGGTACGACCATTTCTTCTGTGTCGCGGGCATCGCCGTCCTGGTTTTGGGCGCCCTGCTCAAGATGTGTCAGACGGTGCCGGCCCTTGAGGGCGTCAAGTCGGCGCTGAACCTGCGTCGAATCTACGACCTGCCCATCTTCCTGATTATCATCGGGGCTGTGATGGCCCTCAGGGGCTTCCTTGCCTCCTCCAAACATCACGAAGGCGAGGTCGTCCTCTCCCGCAAGACCTTCGGCGCGTTCCTGACGAACAACGCCATCCTGCTGGCGATGCTGGTGCTGGTTGTGGTCATCTGCGTCCTTCAGCCGCGTTTCATGCAGCTCCGTGTGGCGCTGGACATCCTCACCCAGTCCTCGACGCGCCTCATCATCGCGCTGGGCATCTGCTTCACGCTGCTCATCGCGGGCACGGACCTGTCCGCCGGGCGCATGGTGGGCCTCGCGGCGGTCGTCTCCGCCTCCATGATGCAGACAGCGACCTATGCCAACCGCTTCTTCCCCGACCTGCCGCAGGTGGCGGTCTGGATGCCCATCGTCATCGCCATCGCGGCGTGTATGGTCTTCGGCGCGCTCAACGGCTTCCTCGTCGCGAAATATGACATGCACCCCTTTATCGCGACGCTGGCCGTGCAGGTCATCATCTACGGCGCGTGCTCACTGTACTTTGATATGCCGCCCAACAACTCCCAGCCCATCGGCGGCGTGCGGCCGGACTTCGCGGCCCTGGGGCAGATGCGCATTTTCGCCGTCGAGGGCTTCCAGGGCATCTCCATCCTCATACCCATCGCCGTGGTCATCTGCGCCATCATCTGGTTCATCCTGAACAAGACCGTGTTTGGCAAGAACGTCTACGCCATCGGCGGCAACCGCGAGGCGGCGGTGGTGGCGGGCATCAACGTGTTCGCCTGCATCATGGGCATCTTCATCCTGGCCTCCTGCCTCTACGGCATCGCGGGGGTCCTGGAGGCGGCTCGCACGGCGGGGGCCACCAACAACTACGGCAACGGCTATGAGCTGGACGCCATCGCGGCCTGCGTCGTCGGGGGTGTCTCCCTGAACGGCGGCATCGGCAAGGTCAGCGGCATCGTCAGCGGCGTGCTGATCTTCACCGTCATCCAGTACGGGCTTCAGTTCATTAACGTGTCCCCCATGTGGCAGCAGGTCATCAAGGGCGTTATTATCGCCGTGGCCGTGGCCATCGACCTGACGAAGTACCGCAGGAAGTAATGAGTGTGCTCCAGAAGGCCATGCCGGACCCCGGCGGCATGGCCGCCCAATTCAGAGAGCTCTTCGGGGATGAAAAGCCGCGGCTCTTCTTCGCCCCAGGCCGGGTAAATCTCATCGGCGAACACACGGACCACGAGGGGGGGCATGTCTTCCCCTGCGCCATCTCCTTTGGGATATGGGCGCTGGCGGCGGCGCGCCCGGGGGAGGTGGTGCGGCTGTGTTCCCTGAATTTCGAGGAGGAGGGCGTTGTCGAGGCTCCTCTGCGCGGTGTCGAGTTCGACAGCGCACGGGGCTGGGCCAACTATCCCCTGGGCGTGATCCGCGTGCTGGAGGATCACGGACACGCCCTTTCCAGCGGGCTGGACGTGCTCTTCTGGGGCAACCTGCCGGAAGGGGCGGGGCTCTCGTCGTCCGCGGCCATTGAGGTGCTGACGGCCCGTGCCGCCAACGACCTGTTTGGCCTGGGGCTGGATGGGGTGGAGCTCGCGGTCCTCTCTCAGGAGGCGGAGAACAAATTTATCGGCGTGCAGTGCGGCATCATGGACCAGTTCGCCAGCAGCATGGGCAGGAAGGATCACGCCATCCTGCTGGACTGCGCGAAATTGGACTACCGCTACGCGCCCCTGGCCCTGGACGGTGGCAGGGGGCCTCAGTCCCGTCCCTGCCGCCTCGTCATCACCAACTCCAACGTGCCTCACTCGCTGGCCAGCTCGGAGTATAACCTGCGACGCCAGAAGTGCGAGGCGGCTTTAGCGGACATCGCCCGCGTGCGGCCTGTTCAGAACCTGTGTGAGCTGACGATGGAGGAGTTTGACGCCGTGAAGGACGCGATCCGGACGCCGGAGGCCCTTCGCCGGGCGCGCCACGCCGTCACGGAAAACACCCGCACCCTCCGCGCGGTGAAGGCCCTGGAGAGCGGAGACCTGTGGGCCTTCGGACGGTTGATGAGGGAGTCTCACCTCTCGCTGCGCGACGATTATCAGGTGACCATCCCGGAGCTGGATGCGCTGGCGGAGCTGGCCTGGGCCCAGCCGGGCGTGGTGGGCTCGCGCATGACGGGCGGGGGCTTCGGCGGCTGCACGATCAGCATTGTGGAGGAAGCGGCTGTGGAGGCTTTCATCCGCGAGGTCGGCGAGAGCTACGCAAAGCGCACGGGCCGCATGGCGAGCTTCTACGTCACGGACACGTCGGACGGGGCCAGGCGGGTGACGGATGAGCCCTGAGGCGGGATACAAGCTGCCCTTTCCCAGAGCCTGGACTGACGCCCCGTTTCCCTCAGCCCGCTAGCGGAGGGAGCTCCTGTAGTGGGTCAACTTCCCTATCGTTGTTTTCCATCAAAATTTTGATTGTGGAAGGCGAAAGGGCCTATTCCATTTCTGAGTGACGCCAGAGCTCGTCCCCATCAGCCGCGGGGCGTGGCTCTGCCCCTGCCCTCTCGGCGCGCTGTGAAGGGGCAAACCACAAAGGCCTGACCCCACACCTCCCGCGGCGGACAGCCATGCCCTACAGACGGGCTTCTGCGTATCGCTGCGGACCCGCAGGCCGCGGAGAAGTTCGGGAACAGGTAAAAAGCAGGGGCCCTCAATCATTGTTTTTGACGATATAGTCATTAAAGGTCAGATATATAATGACAAGCGTCAACAAGGGGTGTCAGCCCCAGATAGATTTAGGAGGGATTGAAAATGAAAAGCAGGTATCTTCCCGTTATGTTTGATCGTTTTATGGACCCGGCGTCGTTGTTTGACGGCATGAACAGCCTTGCGGAGCACATGGGCGCGCCGTTCTTCGAGAGCGGCCTGTCCGGGCTTTCGGCCCGCGTGGACCTCTACCACAAGGAGGGAAAGCTCTTCGTGGAGGCGGAACTGCCGGGCATCAAGCCGGACGACGTTGAGCTCCACGTCTACGCCGACCGTTTGACGCTCTCCGCCGAGAAGAGCGCGGAGAAGCGGGAGGGCGAGGAGGGCAAGAGCTACTTCCGTTCCGAGCGCAGCTGGGGCAAGGTGGAGCGGGTGATCTCCTTCCCGGTGGAGGTGGACCCCGACAGCGCGAAGGCCGGGTTCAAGCACGGCGTCCTCACTGTGGAGGTTGCGGAGAGGGGGCAGGACAAGGCCCACAAGAAGGTTGCCATCACCGCAGAGGCGTAACATTAAGGGGGACTGTTGCCTCGGGGTTCCACCCTGGGGCAGCAGTCCTGCTTCCTATTTCTGCGTTATTACCGCTGAAGCCCCAGATATCTGAGGAGATTCCCAATCTGATGACGAAAAGAGTAGTAGATGTGAAACAGGCGCGGATGCGCGAACTCCATCCTTCCGAGAAAATTTGTTTTTGCATAAGCACAGGTCGTTCGGATGATCGGGAAGCGCTTAGCGTAAGCCTTACAGAGTCTTGAAAATTCCTTATAGAAACTATCCGGAAACCTGCCTGAAGGCAGTTGGCCCGAAGAGAGATGAATCAGCGAAACATCGCAGACGTATACCGAATTTCCTCTCGTTTTTGTCTGCAAGCAATTTTCAACAGCGTAAAGATGCCAACTTGGACATAAAACTTTATTGAAAGGATGAAGAAGAAAATGTTTTGTGTAGCCGCCAAAGAAGCACTCATCCAGCGTATCACATGACATCATATCTTCAACTTGCTCAGTGCCTGCATGAATTAACTCCTTTGTTATATTGTTCACGTGCATGATGTTGGTATAAACGGCCGGTTTGTGAAATAGAGTGCCGGCCACGCCAAGAACATCATCTTCATCAATTCTATTGAGGTAGCAAATAAAATTCTCCAGGGTGTCCGCCCTTTCTAAAAGGATATCCTGGTGCGAGTAAATGACATATTTTGTATCAATTTCATTAATCACGGAGTTATACGCCGCACTGCATGATGAAAAACGGCCGTTCTCCTCGTTGCTGATCCCGATAAGCTTATACGGGCACGATTGCTTCTTTAAGGACTCCACAAAACCCCTGTAGACGGAGACATTGTTATAACAGCATACTATTGTAAAGACAAAACCTGTTTCCTGTGTCCTGTGTACT
>JAFUYV010000207.1 GCA_017476945.1 Fretibacterium sp. | reverse complement strand
GCGGCGCTCCTGCCCCTGGCGAAGAAGCGCTAGGAAGAAAGCGCTAGGTTAATTCAATCTGCCACAAAAGATAAGGCGCCGTTGTGAGGGCGGCGCCCTGTCTTCCTCGGAAACACTTATTTATCTCCTGAAAAATCCCCGTTGTCCCCCTTGGGCGGCGGGGATTATGTTTTGTATCCCGCTCACACCGACACGCCGGTGAAGGAGGCCGCTTTGATCGGGTCCCAGCCTATCGCGATGAGCTTGTCCATGATCGTCTTCCGCTCCTCGTTGCGCCCCTCGTCACGGCCAATGGCGATGCCATCTCGGCGGCCTTCGTCACGACCAATGGCGATGCCATCTCGGCGGCCCCGGGCCTCGCCCCGTTCCTCTCCGCGAGCCTCCCATCTCGCGATGTCCTCGTGGAACACCCTTTCAAACGCTCCCATCATGATCCCGTCCTTCCTCAACACCTGAAACAGCCCCTCGTTCGCCGCAACGCTCACCCGCAAAATCGCCTCCATGTGCTCGCTGGGGTTCCGGTAGGCCTCCTCTGTGCTTGCTTGGATGTCTTCAGCGGGTCGTGACATGCTAATTTTAGCAGACAAAGCGGCATATAAACATAGTGTTCAAGACAGGGCGCGATACTTGAAAAATGAGCGTATGTGATTTAATATAATCTCACTGAGAATGGTTACCACACTTGTTCAAACGCTGGCGGAGGAAACTGCGAAGAAGCCGCGCCGCAAGCTGATAAAAACCTAAAGGCGAAGAGGTGAAGTCTGCTGCCACTCCGGCGGCAGGGTCTGAGATGCAAAGGAAGTTTACCTGCATTATATGCCCCAACGGCTGCGAGATCACCGCCGGTTATGAGGTCGCGGACGACGGGCGCGCCGCCGTCCATTCCGTCGAGGGGCAGGCCTGTCCGCGGGGCGCGGAATATGTCCGGCAGGAGTTGATCGATCCCCGAAGGACCATCGCCAGCTCCGTTTTGGTCCGGGACGGCGAGTTGCCGCTGGCCAGCGTCCGTCTGACGGCCCCCATCCCGAAGGCAAGGATATTTGACGCCATGCGGGAGATCAGGAAGCTCGCCGTGGACGCCCCGGTGGAGGCCGGGAGGGTCCTCGCGCCCAACCTCCTGGGGCTGGGGGCGGACCTTGTGGTGACGAAGTCCGTGGCGAGAAAACACGAATGAGCAAAGTTATGCTAATATATTAGGCAGTATGCCGGCTTTGAGGGCCGGCTGCACTCTCAACCGTTTTCTTAATTTACTTTTTTATATGGAGGGAATTGGGGAATGAAGAAGATCAGTTGTCTGGCGCTGTTCCTGGCTCTTGTGATGGGCGTGGCCGCCCATGCCGCGGAGTTCAACCTGACCATCGCGCACATTGTTGATGAGGGCAACTCATGGCACAGGGCCTCCGCCTTTTTCAAGGAGGAGGTCGAGAAGCGTTCGGGCGGCCGCATCGCCGTGACCATTTACCCGAACAGCCAGCTTGGGAGCGAGATTGACCAGATCCAGTCCGCCCTCACCGGCGGCGGCGTGGACATCGTGATCACCGGCGAGTCCATGATGACCTACGTGCCGGAGCTGGGCATCCTCGGCGTTCCCTACCTCATCACCAGCGACGAGCACATGAATAAGGTCGCCGGGGGCGCAGTGGGCAAGGAGATCGAGGACCTCATGATGATGGGCGGCGACGGCTTCCGCTGCCTGGCGTACTTCGTCCGCGGCCCGCGCGACGTGACCTCCAACAAGCCCGTCCGCACCCCGGACGACATGAAGGGCATGATCATCCGCACGCCGGCCTCCACCATCACCGTCGCCACGTTCGAGGCGTTTGGCGCAAAGCCCACGCCCATGGCCTTCTCCGAGGTCTTCACCAGCCTTCAGAGCGGCACGATCCAGGCTCAGGAGAACCCCCTTGCCATGATCAAGACGGGCAACTTCTACGAGGTTCAGAAGTACCTCTGCAAGACGGAGCACCTGCGCACGTGGATCTACTTCGCCATAGCGGAGCGCGCCTTCCAGTCCCTCCCGGCGGACCTCCAGAAGGTCGTCACCGAGGTCGGGGCGGAGATGCAGGACTACGAGCGCAAGCTGTTCTACGCCGACGAGACCAAGCTTGCGGACGAGCTGAAGGCCGCGGGAATGACCTTCATCGAGGACGTGGACCAGGCGGCGTTCGCCAAGCTGGCCGACGGCGCGATGCAGAAGCTGATGGAGGGCGAGTACAGCTACCTGAAGCCGCTGTATGAGAAGATCAAGGCCGTGAAGTAATTAGCCGCGTTCGCCTTTATGATACCGGCGTCTGTTTCAGGGGGGCTATGCCCCCCTGAGTCAAATTCGGACCGACGCCTACCTGCGGGAAAAGCGGCGCTTCCATGCGTCCCCGCCGGCGGTGAGGTGTCCTGTCCGCCGGTATTTTTTCAGGAAGGGGTCTTGTGTTGTCATGAAATTTCTTGCGAAGGTATATCATTGGCTTCTCTCCTTTCTGTCCGCCGCCGGCATGATCGGCTACATCGCCGCGGTCGCCGTCCAGGTCTTCAGCCGGACCTTCCTCCCCACCGTGCCCTCCTGGACGGAGGAGGCCGCGCGCTACCTCTTCATCTATTCCGTGGCCGTGGGCGCGGGCATCGTGGCCCTGAAGGACGAGTACGCCCGCGTGGACATCCTCACGTCCCACTTCTCCAGCGGCTTTAAAAAATGTTACGAGCTCGCCGTCTGCCTTCTCCTCCTGGCCTTTGACGCATACCTGGCGGTTTATTCCATCCCGAAGTTCGTGTTCCTGAGGTTCCGTATGGTCTCCACGGCCATGCAGATCCCCATGCAGTTCATCAACTTCTCCGTCCTGCTGTTTGTGTGCCTCCAGTGCGTGGCCTACGTCCTTAAAATATTCTTCATCCTCACGGGGACGGACGTGACAAAATTGCTGGGCGGGCCGAACGGCGATCTTGAGAAGATTGAAGCAGAGCTTGGAATCGAGGCGGTACAATGAGCGTTGGAATTTTATTCGCCAGCTTTCTGGCGTTTCTCTTCGCGGGTATCCCGGTGGCGTACTGCCTGGGGCTCTCCTCGCTGGCGTACTTCCTGCTGGAGAACATGCCGCTGGTGACGTTCGCCCAGCGCTTCTTCTCCGGGCTGGACAGCTTTACGCTGCTCTGCATCCCCGGCTTCATGCTGGCGGGCAACCTGATGAACACCGGCGGCATCACCTATCAGATCGTGCGGTTCTGCGACAAGGTCATCGGGCACATCCGGGGCGGGCTGGGCCTGGCGAACATCGGCGCGTCCATGATCTTCGCCGGGGTGTCCGGCACGGCCGCCGCGGACGCCGCCTCCCTGGGCGGCATCCTCATCCCCGCGATGGTTGAGGACGGCTACGACGCGGACTACTCCGTCGCGGTGACGGCCGCCTCCTCCTGCATCGGCCCCATCATCCCGCCCTCCGTCCCCATGATTATGGCCGGGACGCTGACGGGCATCTCCGTCTCCAAGATGTTCGTCGCGGGCATCATCCCCGGCATCCTGATGGGCCTGGGCATGATGGCCGTGGCCTGGGTCATCTCCACGAAGCGCAACTACCCCAAGAACGAGCGCCGCGCCACGTTCCGTGAGGTCATGAGCAGCGGGCGCGAGGCGTTCTGGGCCCTGCTGATGATGTTCATCATCCTCGCGGGCATCCTGACCGGCATCGTGACGCCCACGGAGGCGTCGATCATCGCCGTTCTCTACGCGCTGTTCGTGGGCTTCTTCATCTACCGGGAGCTGACGGTTAAGAGCGCGCTGACCGTCATCCGGGACTCGATGGTCGGGGCGGCGGGCATCATGGTTTTGGTGGGGTTCGCCAACGTGTTCGCCTACGTCCTCACCAAGGAACAGATACCGACCATGATCGCCAACGGCATCCTGGGCATGACGCGGAACAAATACGTCATCCTGCTCATCATCAACATCTTCCTGCTGTTCGTGGGGTGCTTCATGGAGACCATCGCGGCGCTGACCATCCTGTTTCCGGTGCTGCTGCAGGTTGTGGCCCCTCTGGGCGTTGAGCCCATCCAGTTTGGCGTGATGTGCGTGCTGAACCTCGTCATCGGGCTGACGACGCCGCCGGTGGGCGTGTGCCTGTTCATCACGTCCTCCATCGGGAAAATCTCGATCGCCCGCGCCACGAGGGCCGTGATGCCGTTCCTCATCTGCAACCTCGTCGTGCTGCTGCTGGTGACGTACTG
>JAFUYV010000206.1 GCA_017476945.1 Fretibacterium sp. | reverse complement strand
GAAAAATTACCCCCTTGCCTTGTCCTTATCACGCTCGCGGCGCCCGCCCCGCATCGCCATTGGGCGCTCGTTCTCCCGATCACGGTATATCCAGATCTTGCAGCCAATCACGCCATACATGGTCGTCGCCTCGGCAAATCCGTAATCAATGTCGGCCTTGATCGTCGAGAGGGGCAGGCGTCCCTCGTTGTACCACTCTGTGCGGGCGATTTCCGCGCCGCCCAGACGGCCGGCCACCTGGGCCTTGATGCCCAGCACGCCCGCCTTCGTCGCGCGGAAGATAGCCTGCTTCATCGCGCGGCGGAACGATACGCGCCGCTCAAGGGAGGAGGCAATGTTCTCCGCAACCAGCTGGGCCTCCACGTCAGGGTTCTTGATCTCATGGACGTTGACCATGACCTTGCCGCCCGTCATTGCCTGAAGTTCGTCCTTGATCGTCTGAATTTCCGTGCCGCCGCGGCCAATCACCACACCGGGACGCGCCGTCCAAATCGTGAAGCGCACGACATGCCCAACGCGTTCAATCTCCACGCGGGAGATGCCGGCGCCCTCCCACTTCTTCATAATCCAGCTGCGAAGCTTAATATCCTCGTGCAGCTTCTTCGCGTACTCCTTACGGCCGGCATACCACTTGGACTGCCACTCTGAGGAGACGCCCAACCTATATCCTACGGGATGAACCTTCTGTCCCAAGAAAATCCCTCCTAACGTTCCGAGACCGTAACGGTCACATGGGATGTGCGGTGCACATAAGGATGAGCCCGCCCCATGGAGACCGGACGAAAGCGCTTCATCATCGGTCCCTGGTCCGCGAAGGCCGTATAGACATACAGCTTATCCATATCCATCCCGAAATTGTGCTCTGCGTTCGCCACTGCGCTCTGAAGGACTTTGAAGACAATCCGCGCCGCCCGCTGCGGGCTGAACTTCAGGATCGTCAACGCCTCTTCAACGCCTTTTCCACGGATGAGAGTGAGGACCTGCCTCACCTTCGTCGGGGAGATCCTCGCCTGGCGGACCATAGCCTTTGCCACAGCTTTCGACTCCATAGCGATTCCCTCCTACTTGCCCTTCGTGGAGCGCTCCTGCCCCGCGTGGTGCCCAAACTTGCGCGTCGGGGCAAACTCACCCAGCTTATGCCCCACCATATTCTCGCTGATGTAGACCGGCAAATGCATCCTTCCGTTGTGAACGGCGATGGTGTGTCCGATCATCTGAGGGACGACGGTGGAACGGCGAGACCAGGTCTTGATGACCTTCTTGTTGCCCGATTCGTTCATATCCTCGATCTTGGCAAGGAGCCTCTGCTCAATAAAGGGCCCCTTTTTAGTGGAACGAGCCATCCTAAAATCCTCCTCGTCTGTTACTTATCGTAACGGCGGCGAACGATCAGCTTGTCGGAAGCCTTGCGTTTGCGCGTGCGATATCCCTTAGCCGGCGTGCCCCAAGGAGAAACAGGATGCTTGTTGCTCTTGCTCTTTCCCTCACCGCCGCCCAACGGGTGGTCTACCGGGTTCATCACCATGCCGCGGACGACGGACCGGCGTCCCTTCCAGCGGGTCTTCCCCGCCTTGCCCAGGGAGATGTTCTCGTAATCCTCGTTGCCCACCTGCCCCACCGTGGCCATACACTCAAGCAGAAACAGCCGCAGCTCACCGCTGGGCATACGGATATAAGCGTATTTGCCCTCCTTCGCCATGAGCTGGGCGGAGGTCCCGGCGGAACGCACCAGCTTGGCGCCGCAGCCGGGCTGGAGTTCAAGGTTGTGAATCACCGTGCCCACGGGGATGTCCTTCAGCTTCAGGGCGTTCCCCGGGGTGATGTCCGCCTCAGGCCCCGCGAGGATGGTGTCCCCAACCTTCAGGTCCTTCGGAAGGACGATATAACGCTTCTCACCGTCAACATAGTGAATCAGAGCAATACGAGCGTTGCGGTTGGGGTCGTACTCCACCGTGGCGACCTTCCCGGGGATTCCGATCTTGTCCCGACGGAAATCAATGATACGGTACGCCCTTCTGTGACCGCCGCCAATATGGCGCATCGTGATACGCCCTGTGTTGTTCCGGCCTCCGTGCTTTCGGAGCTCCGTCACCAGGGACCTCTCCGGCTTCTGCGCTGTGATGTCCTCGCGTCCCTGAATGGTCATCTGACGGCGTCCAGGGGTATACGGCTTGAACTGCTTTATCGACATATTCGTTACCCCCTTTAGATCGAGGCGCCCTCGAAGAACTCAATGTGCTGCCCCTCGGACAGGGCAACAATTGCCTTCTTCCACGAGCGGGTCCGGCCCTGGAAGGCCCCCATACGCTTGGGCTTGCCCTTGACGTTCATCGTGTTGACGCTCAGGACTTTCACCTTAAAGATCTCCTCGACCGCCTTGCGGATCTGTATCTTGTTGGCATCCTTGTGAACCTCAAAGGTGTATTTATTGTACTCCATCAGGGAGCTGCTCTTCTCCGTGATGATTGGACGAATGATAATATCGTGAGCAATCAAATTCATCTCGCGTAAACCTCCTCGAGCCGGGCAACGACCTCCGGGGTCACAACCAGGGTCTTGGAGTTCAAAAGGTCGTAGACGTTAATACTTGCGACGTTGATGCACTTGGTCCCCGGGATATTCCGGGCAGAGCGCACGACGCTGCTGGCCTCTCCCTGGTACACCACGAGGGCCTTCTCGGCCTTGATGGCCTCCATAAAGGCCTTCATCGTCTTTGTCGAGGGAGTTTCCACCTCCATCCCCCTCACAACCATCATCTCCCCGTCACGAACTTTGACGGACAGGGCGCTGAGGAGGGCAAGACGCCGCACTTTTCTGTTCACCTTCTGGTGGTAATCCCTCACCTTGGGACCATGAGCCACCCCGCCGTGAATCCAGAGCGGAGAGCGGGTGCTTCCCTGGCGGGCTCGCCCGGTGTGCTTCTGCCTCCAGGGCTTTTTACCGCCACCGCTGACATCCCCGCGGGTTTTCACGCTGCTCGTTCCCTGGCGGCAATTCGCCAGATGGGCAACCACAACCTGATGCATGGCCGCGACGTGGACAGGGATGTTGAACACCGCGTCCGACAGGGTCATCTCGCCCAGGGGCTGCCCGGTAAAATCAACCACTTTAACTGCCGGCATGACTATTCCCCTCCTTCCTTATCCTTTTTTATAAAGGGCAACCAGGCTGTTCTTGGCGCCCGGCACAGCTCCTTTGACAAGGAGGAGGTTGTTCTCCAGATCAACGGCCATCACCGTCAGGTTCTTGACCGTGACCTTCTCGCTTCCCATATGCCCCGGCATCCTTTTACCCGGAAAGACACGTCCAGGGTAGGAGATAGCGCCACTGGAACCGCCATGACGATGCTCCACCGAGGTCCCATGGCTGAACTGCTGGCCGCCGAAATGGTGACGCTTCATGACGCCCGCAAAACCCTTACCCTTGCTGACACCCTTGACGTCAACCTTCTCGCCCGCCTCAAACAGATCCACCCTGATCTCCTGCCCAACTTCGTACCCCTCCGCCTTGTCCAGGCGAAACTCGCGAAGCGTCTTCCTGGGCTCGATCTTGTTCTTATCGAACAGCCCCTTCAAGGGTTTGGACAGCTTGTGAGGCTTCACCGCCCCAAAGCCGAGAAGAACGGCAGAGTATCCGTTCTGTTCGGGGGTCCGGACGGCCACGACAGAACATGGCCCCGCCACGATCACCGTTACGGCGACGGCCTGTCCCTCAGAGTCGAAAATCTGAGTCATGCCCATCTTTTTCCCCAGGATCCCTATACCCATCATTTTCTCTCCTTTCAGCTCCAGCGCTTTCCCTTAAAGTTTAATCTGGATGTCGACTCCAGAGGAAAGATTGAGCTGCATCAACGCATCCATAGTCTTCTGCGTCGGCTCGATAATATCGATGAGGCGCTTGTGCGTCCGCATCTCGAACTGCTCCCGCGCGTCCTTGTCCTTGTGGGGAGACTTCAGGATCGTTACCTTCCCGACCTCGGTGGGAAGCGGGATGGGGCCGGAAACCCTGGCCCCGGTGCTCTCCGCCGTCTCCGCGATCTGGGCTGCGGAAGAATCAAGAATCCTGTGGTCAAACGCCTTCAATCTAATGCGGATTCTCTTAGCCACTTGACTGTCCCTCTTCCTCTACGGCTTACTCGATGATCTTGGTGACGACGCCGGCGCCAACCGTATGGCCGCCCTCGCGCACCGCGAAGCGGAGTCCCTCCTCCATCGCGATCGGCACAATCAGCTCCACCTCAAACGTCGCGTTGTCCCCGGGCATCACCATCTCCACTCCCTCCGGCAGCTTGATGTTCCCCGTCACGTCCGTCGTCCGGAAGTAGAACTGCGGCTTGTACCCCGCGAAGAACGGCGTGTGGCGACCGCCCTCCTCCTTCTTCAGCACGTAAACCTCGCCCTTGAACTTCGTGTGCGGCGTCACCGTCCCAGGCTTCGCCAGAACCTGACCGCGCTCCACCTCGTCCTTGTCTATTCCACGCAGCAGCACGCCCACGTTGTCCCCAGCCTGCGCGTCGTCCAGAAGCTTCCGGAACATCTCAAGCGACGTCGCAACCGTCTTGCGCGTGTCGCGGCTCATCCCGATGATCTCGACTTCCTCGCCCGCCTTCACAATCCCGCGCTCCACGCGTCCCGTCACAACCGTGCCGCGGCCCGTAATCGTGAACACGTCCTCGATGGGCATCAGGAACGGCTTGTCCGTCTCGCGCACCGGCTCTGGAATGTAGCTGTCGCACGCGTCCATCAGATCCCAGATCGGCTTGCAGATCGGATCCTCGCGCGTCCCGTTCCCCTTCTCCAGCACCTCCAGCGCGGAGCCGCGGATTATGGGAATGTCGTCGCCGGGGAACTCGTACTTGTTCAGCAGCTCGCGAACCTCCATCTCAACAAGGTCCAGCAGCTCAGGGTCGTCCACCTGGTCCGTCTTGTTCATAAACACCACCAGCGCAGGCACGTTCACCTGGCGCGCCAGCAGCACGTGCTCTCGCGTCTGAGGCATGGGGCCGTCCGCCGCGCTCACCACCAGGATAGCTCCGTCCATCTGCGCCGCGCCCGTGATCATGTTCTTGATGTAGTCCGCGTGCCCGGGGCAGTCGATGTGCGCGTAGTGCCGCTTGTCCGTCTGATACTCCACGTGCGCGATGTTGATGGTGATGCCGCGCTCACGCTCCTCGGGGGCCTTATCGATCATGTCGTAGGCCGTGAACTCCGCGTAGTTGTTCGTGGCCAGGCACTTCGTGATCGCCGCCGTCAGCGTCGTCTTCCCGTGGTCGATGTGCCCGATCGTACCGATGTTCAGGTGCGTCTTTGTGCGCTCAAATTTCTCCTTCGCCATCTCCAGTTCCTCCTAAATTATTTATTTTGAGACCGCTTTTATTCACTTCTGCCCCTGCCCTGAAGCACCTTCTCGCTCACCTCGGCAGGGGTCTGCTCGTAATGGTCGAACTGCATCGAGTAATTCGCGCGCCCCGACGTCTTGCTGCGAAGGTCCGTCGCGTAGCCAAACATACTGACAAGGGGCACATAAGCTCTTATTATACGCGCGTTTGCCCGCATGTCCATACCCTCAATGCGCCCCCGGCGCGAGGAGAGGTCTCCGATGACATCGCCAACGTAGTCCTCCGGGGTGACGACCTCCACCGACATGATAGGCTCCATGAGGACGGGCCCGGCCTTCTTCATGGCCTCTTTGAAGCCCATCGACGCAGCGATCTTGAACGCCATCTCTGAGCTGTCCACCTCGTGATAGCTGCCATCGACCAGCGCCACCTTGATGCCGATGACGGGGTAACCGCCCAGGATGCCGCTCTGAATGGCCTCCTCGAGCCCCTTCTGCACCGCCGCGACGTACTCCTTCGGGACAACGCCGCCCACGATCTTGTCCTCGAACTCGAAGCCCTTGCCGTCGGGCAGCGGCTCCATCTCGAAGACGACATGGCCGTACTGTCCCCGGCCGCCGCTCTGACGGATGTACTTGCCCTCCGCCCTCGACGGACGCTGGATCGCCTCGCGGTAGGCCACCTGGGGGTTGCCGACCTTGACGTCAACGCCAAACTCCCTCTTCAGGCGGTCAACGATAATCTCAAGGTGAAGCTCGCCCATGCCGGAGATGACCGTCTGGCCGCTCTCCTCGTCCGTGCGGACCTTGAAGGTCGGGTCCTCGTCAGCCAGGGCGATGAGCCCCTTGCTGAGCTTGATCTTGTCCCCCTGGGTCGCGGGCTCAACCGCCAGCGAGATGACGGGCTCCGGGAACTCCAGGCTCTCCAGGACGATCGGATGGGCCTCGTCGCAGAGCGTGTCACCCGTCTTCGTGGCCTTCAGGCTGGGGACGGCCACGATCATGCCCGCCTCCATGGAATCGATGTCCTCCCGCTTGTTGGAGTGCATCCGCATGATGCGACCGATGCGCTCCCTCTGCCCCGTCGTGGGGTTGTAGACCGCGCTCCCCTTGTCCAGCTTACCGGAGTAGACCCGCAGGAAGAAGAGCTTGCCGAGGAAGGGGTCCACGGCCACCTTGAAGGCCAGCGCCGTGAAGGGCTCGTCGGGGCTGCTGTGGCGCTCCGCCACCGTGTCGGGGTCGTCGGGCGCAACGCCATGGATCGGGGGCAGGTCGATAGGGCTGGGAAGGTAGTCCACCACCGCATCCAGGAGCGGCTCGACGCACTTGTTCTTGAAGGCCGAGCCACAGAGCACGGGGACGACCTTAAGGCCGATGGTCGCCTCGCGCAGCGCCTTGCGGATCAGCTCCGAGCTGACCTCCTGCTCGTTGAGGAAGAGCGTCATGATGTCGTCGTTGAAGTCCGACAGCGCCTCAACGATGGCCTCGCGCCCAGCTTTGGCCTCCATGGCCAGCTCCGCCGGGATCGTCCCCTCCCGGGGGGGCTGCCCCAGGACGCCGCTGAAGTAGACCGCCTTCTGGTCGATCAGGTCCACCACCCCGGCGAAGTCGTCCTCCGCGCCGATGGGAAGCTGAAGCGGGACCGCACGGGCCCCCAGGCGCTCCCGCATCTGAGAGACCACCGAGCTGAAGTCCGCGCCGATGCGGTCCATCTTGTTGACGAAGGCGACGCGCGGAACGTGATACTTGTCCGCCTGGCGCCAGACCGTCTCCGACTGGGGCTCCACACCGCCAACGGCGCAGAACACCGCCACGGCTCCGTCCAGGACGCGCATGGAACGCTCCACCTCGACGGTAAAATCCACGTGGCCGGGCGTATCAATCAGGTTGATCGTATGCTCCTTCCACATGCACGTCGTCGCCGCGGACGTGATGGTGATGCCGCGCTCGCGCTCCTGCTCCATCCAGTCCATGGTGGCCGTGCCCTCGTGGACCTCGCCCACCTTGTAGTTGCTCCCCGTGTAGTAGAGGATGCGCTCGCTCGTCGTCGTCTTGCCGGCGTCAATGTGAGCGGCTATCCCTATGTTTCTGAGTTTCGCGATATCCAAAAAACGCACCTGCTTAAACGAAATTTTTAATCCGGCTCAGGGGGGGTAAAGCCCCCTGAATTACCAGCGGTAATGGGCAAACGCGCGGTTCGCCTCCGCCATCCTGTGGGTGTCCTCGCGCTTTTTGATGGAGCTGCCCTCGTTCTTGTAGGCGTCCATCAGCTCGTGCATCAGCCGCTCCGCCATCGGCATCCCCTTCTTGGCCCGGGCGTAGGAGACGATCCAGCGGATGGAGAGCTGCACGCCCCGCTCCGGCGTCACCTCGACGGGCACCTGATAGGTAGCTCCGCCCACGCGGCGGGGACGGACCTCAATCTGAGGCGTCACGTTGCTCATGGCCTTCTCAAAGACCTCGAAGGGCTCGACGCCCAGCTTCTCCGCGGCGCTGTCCAGCGCGCCGTAAAAGATTTTCTCCGCCACGCTCCGCTTGCCGCCCAGCATCAAGCTGCTGATAAACCTCGACGCGGCTTTGTTGCCAAAACGGATATCCGGCTCCGACTCGCGCTTCTTGACATGACCCTTACGCGGCATGACCTATCCCTCCTAGTTGGCCTTCGGCCTGCGCGCGCCGTACTTGGAACGGCTGCGCTTCCTGTTCTCGACACCGCCGCAGTCCAGCGTGCCGCGGATGATGTGGTAGCGGACGCCGGGAAGGTCCTTCACACGGCCGCCGCGCACAAGCACGACGGAGTGCTCCTGAAGGTTGTGGCCGATGCCGGGGATGTAGGACGTCACCTCGATGCCGTTGGTCAGGCGCACACGCGCGACCTTACGCAGAGCGGAGTTCGGCTTCTTGGGGGTGATGGTGTAGACGCGGGTGCATACCCCCCGGCGGGCAGGGTTCGCCTGCAAGGCCGGCGAATTGCTCTTGCTCCTCTTCTCCTCCCGCCCAAAGCGGACAAGCTGATTGATGGTTGGCACAGAATCTCCTCCTCAAAAAATATGTTTAACATTTATAGGGTCAGCGCAGCAGCCCTGCCGCCATCGCCGATCTGTCTATCGCACAGGCCCGTCCCAGGACAACGCGAGAATCCGTCCTCTCGACCTCCACCCCCGCGGCCTCCGCCTTCCTGAGGAGGGGGGCCAGCCTTGCCGGGTCCGAGTCCATCGCCACAAAGAGCTTCCTGAGCGTTCCCCGCTCCAGGGCCCGGAGGACTTCCTTCTCCCCGGTCACCCTCGCCGGGACGGCCAACTCATTTAAAGGCATAGAAATACCTCCCGTGCAAGAAACACGGAAGGTATCATAGCAAAATCAAGTCCCCCATGTCAAGGAGCCAGGTGTGATACAATAGCGGCCAGGCAAGGCATCCCAAGGCGAATCAGGATGCCGGGAGGCACGCTCCCCCAAGTCCAAGACCGATGAGAAGAGGTTATCCCCATGTACTCAACGCTTGAGCATTTTCTGAAATACGTGACCTACGACACGCAGTCCAAGGAGGACGCCGGGGTCGTCCCCAGCACGCCGGGGCAGATGGTCCTGGCGAAGGAGATGGAGCGCGAGCTGCGCGAGCGCGGCCTGAGGGACGTAACGCTGACGGAGCACGCTTACGTGACCGCGACGCTGCCCTCCAACTCCAGGAAGAAGCTCCCGGCCATCGGGTTCATCGCCCATATGGACACCGCCACCGAGGCGTCCGGCAAGGACGTGAAGGCCCGCGTGGTGAAGGGCTACGACGGCGGCGACGTGGTGCTGAACGAGAGGCTCAACGTCGTGCTCTCCCCCAATGACTTCCCCTTTATGAAGAGGTACGTGGGGCAGGACCTGGTGGTGACGGACGGGACGACGCTCCTGGGCGCGGACAACAAGGCCGGCATGGCCGAGATCATGGGCGCGGTGGACTGGATGATCGCTCATCCCGAGTTCGAGCATGGGGACGTCAAGGTGGCCTTCACACCGGACGAGGAGGTCAGCGAGCTGGCCAGGGACCTGGACATCGAGAAGTTCGGCGCGGACTTCGCCTATACGCTGGACGGCGGCCCCATCGGAGAGGTGTCCTACGAGAACTTCAACGCGGCCAGCGCGGTGGTGAAGATCGCGGGCCGCGCGGTGCACCCCGGCACGGCCAAGGGGCTGATGCTCAACGCCATCATGCTGGGGCACGAACTTCTGTCGCTGCTCCCGCCGGACGAGACCCCCACGACGACGGATAATTACGAGGGCTACTTCCACTGCCTGAGCTTTGCGGGGGAGACCGAGCGCGCGGAGCTGCGCTTCATCATTCGCGACCACGACAGGGAGAAGTTCGAGGCGCGCAAGAAGTTCATGGAGAAGTGCGTGAACTGGCTGCGGGACAAGTACGGCGCGGAGCGGTTCCAGCTCGATATGAAGGACCAGTATTTCAACATGGCCGACAAGCTGAAGGGCCACATGGACATTGTGGACACGGTGATGGAGGGCATGAGGGAGCTGGGCATCGAGCCCATCATCGTCCCGATGCGCGGCGGCACCGACGGCGCGGCGCTCTCCTGGCGCGGGCTTTTGACGCCCAACATCTTCACCGGCGGCCACAACTATCACGGGCGCTTCGAGTTTATCCCCGTGCAGGTGATGGAGAAGGCCACCGCGATGGTCCTGAAGATCCTGGAGCTCTACGCCAGGAAGGCGCAGTAGCCTCCACATTCTCCTAAGGGGACAGAGGCCCCTCAGAAGAGCCCGGGGGCCACGCTCCACTCCCGGCCGTCCCACCGCACGACAAGCCCGCCGCTGCCGATGCGGACGATCTGTCCCCTTCCCTCCATGAAAGCATCCCCGGGGCGGACGACAAGCCCGCTGCCCCCTCCGGCGATATCCACGACCGCGGCCCATTTCCCCCCAACGCGCATTACGGCCCTCACCACGATCTCAGGCAGCGGAGAGGCTTCCTCACCGGGCAGGTCGGGCACGAGCGCTGAGGACGGGGGCAAAGCGCTGAAGGGCATCCTTCCCTCCGCCCCCATATTCTGGCCCCAGGAGGCACTGCCGCCCCGCAGCGACGTGATCTCACGCAGACCCTCGGCCAACGCCTGAAGGCTTGCCCGCTCCGAGTCCGGCACGACGGAGGAGAGGGAGGAGGCAAAGGGCTCCGAAGCCTGGGGCTCCTTCATCTGCCTGGCGCTGAGGACGGCAAAGACGGTTCCCAGCGCCAGGAGGACGCAGCAGGCGGCCCGCCAGGTGCGGATATTTTTTCCGTCATTTATTCCCGTGAAGTCCTCCCAGAGGCAGAGCAGCGCCTCCCCCCACGTGGGCCGGATATCTCCCCCCGTCATGGAAGGGCCTCCAACACGGCGCTGACCTCCACGCCCCCCTTTGGCCAACCCGGCGGCAGGGGCTCAGCCCGGCGCAGCATGAGCGCGGCCACGCGCACAGGCAGGACACGCCAGCACGCGATGCCCCGCATCACCCCGTCATATGCCCCGCGGAAGGCCAGCGTCAGCGCGCGGGGATTTTCCTCCTCGCCCGGCGGAAGGGCGGGGTCATCCGGACGGGCTGTCAGGAGCTCCACGCCGTTTTCCTCCAGAACGCCCCGCACGTGGGCCCAGAGGACCTCGTCCTCGAACAAAGCAGGTGAGTATTCATCAAGCTCTTTCAGCGCCTCCTGGAGAAAACTCTTTCGGGCCGCCAGCGCGCTCAACATGCGGCTGAGGTCCGCGCGCCTCTGAACCAGGGCATGACACTCCTGCCTGAGCCCAACAAGCCATCCCCTTATACCGAGGACGCCTCCGATAAGCGCCAGACAGAGCGAGAGCAGCACAGCGAGGACAACGCGCTTACGCTCCCTCATCTTCCCCTGCCGGCCTCCGCTCCTCTGGCGGCCAGTGCGGGAAACCGGGCCGTGAACAGAAGCGTGAAGGCCGGGCCTCCCGCTTCCTCCCGGACGGTCCCCCGCCCCTCTGCGCCCTCAAAG
>JAFUYV010000205.1 GCA_017476945.1 Fretibacterium sp. | reverse complement strand
CGTCCGTCGCGTCGTTGATCTTGTCCGCGATGGTCTCCAGCGTGTCCGAGGAGGTGATGGTGATGTTGGCGGCATGATCGCCCACCTTGATGCGGAGCGTGGCGCTGCCGTCAATTTGCGTGCCGTTGTTCAGCGTCGTCCGCTTGATACCGTTGTACGCCATATCCCCGTACACGGGCTCGGAGCTCGTCCGCTCCTTGAACGTGAAGGAGTAGTTCTGCGAGATGATGGAGCGCAGGGCCGACTTGGTGTTGCGGAGATACGAGTTGCCGTACAGCAGGCCCCAGCTCGTGTGGAAGTCGTCCGAGTTGTGGGAGAGGTACACGTTGTTGTCGGTCTCCGAGTAGTTCGTGTTGACCTGCTTCTCCGAGGAGCGGGTGTTGATCCAGTCCATCAGGGTGTTGTAGCTCTCCACGAACGTCTCGATGGTCTCCACGGTCTTGTCCGTGTCCTGGGAGACGTCCAGCGACACCTCGCCCACGCCCTTGAAGTCCAGCCGGACGCCGTTGAGGATATCGTTGTCGTACTCGATATAGTTGGCCGAGATCGTCACCTCGTCGCCGTCAATGTACACAATAGCGTCCTGGGCCGCCGTGTAGTGCTCCTCGTCCGTCTTATCCAGTCCAAGATTCGCCAGCAGTCCGGAGCCGCCGTCGTCGAGGCTGAAGGAGGTGTCGCTGTACGTGTACGAGACGGTAAGCGAGGCGTTGTTCCCCGGCGGCGTGATGGCCTCCCCCGCATCCCGCGGCAGCCAGTTGATGGTGGCGCCATCAATCTCTACATACTGGTCGCTGGAATCCTGGAGATGAATCGTCGTCTCCGTCCCGTCCTCGCCGGTCTCTGTGTAGGTCACATCCGTGATGGAGCCGTTATGGGCCGTGAAGCCCGCAGCCTCCAGGTCCACCGAGTCACCTTTCGTCCGGGTTTCCGTGAATGTCGACGTTGTGCCATCGCTGTGGGCGATGTTGAGGGTGTACTCATCGCCAGGGTCCGGCATGGCCCACGCGGCGCTGGCGTTCCACTTTATCACCGCATTGCGGTCCTCGTCCTGCGTGAGGGTGAAATCCACGCCGTTGTAGAGGGTCGTGCCGTCCGACTTCGTGATGGTGACGGTGTCGCCGGAGCTGACGAGGTTAAAGTACCTCAGCTCATTGCCGTTGACGTCCTTCACCGCGTCCGTGTCCCCGCGGGTCATGCCTACGTTGAAGGTCTCATTGCCGGGCTCCGTGTAGGTTACGCTGAAGCTCTTGCCGCTCGCCGGGCCGACCGAAGTGCTGACCCACGCGATCTGGGGCTTTCCGCCGCTATTCGTGATGGTAAAGTCCGTGCCATAGGTGTAGGACACACCATCCTGGTCAACAACGGAGAAGCTCCGCTCGTTCAGGTTTGCCGACACGTCCGAGTAACTCAGAGTTTTTCCGGAGGAATCGGTGAGGTTCAACACACGTTCTGCGGCGGTCTCTCCGCGCGTGTGGGTGGTCGTGTCCGCATAAACCGTCCCGCCCGCCGTGTAGCTCACCGTGTAGGCCGTGCCCGCGTTCGGCGCGTCGCCGGTCGACAGCCACTTGATGGAGGTGCCGCTGAACGTGAAGTCCGTGCCGTAGCTGTAGGTGAACCCGTCCTCGTCCGTGATGACAAGGCGGGAGGCGTCCGTGTTCTCCGACGGCGTAAAGCCCAGCACCTTAGAGTCCACGCTGCCGGAGCCGCGGGTGATGCTGGACGACGTGTAGGTGTCGCCCACCGCCGCGGTGTACGTCGCGGTGTAGCTGTAGGTGGGCGGGACGGTGTTGGCCTCGGACGTACGCCAGCGGACCTCGTTGCCGTCAGCTCCCTGAACGATATCGAAGTCTTTGCCGTTCGTCCACTTGTTGCCGCTGGTGTCCGTGATGACGACGTCGCCGTCCTTGAGGGTGTCCTGGCTCACCGTTATGGTGTTCAGGGCGGTGTTCTGTCCTGTCTTGTAGGTGACGGTCTCCGTGGACGTGCTCTCAGGCAGGCCGGTGTTGTCGCTCTTGAAGATCAGACGGTTGTCCACCACGGAGGCGGTCAGGTTCAGGGGGGTGTCGAGGGTCTTGATGGTGTTGTTGATACGGCTGGCCAGGGCCGTCAGGGTGTCGGTGGCATTGACCTCAATGCCGACCTTCTGCCCCATGTTGCTGATCCACAGCGTGGAGGTCTCAGCACCGCCCAGCGCCCCCGTGCCAAGCTGGCTGGTGAGCTGGTTGGAGCGAATCGTCTGGGCCTTGGCGAGCTGCTTCACCTCAATGTTGTATACTCCGGCGACGGCATCGGCGTTGACCTTCGCGGTCAGCACGCCCTTGGCCGAGGCATTGGAATCCAGGCGGTCGACGTCCACCTTCTTGGCCTCGTAGGTCGACGTCAGGCGCAGCGAGGTGAGGGAGCTCTGCATCTTCTCCGTCAGCTCCTGCATCTCCTCGAACAGGGCCTTCTTGTTCGTGAGGTTCGTCCGCTTGTTCATCTGGACCTGGGCGGGCTTCTGGGCCTTCTCCACCAGCTGGGTGATCATCCCCTCCCAGTCCATCCCGGATACGATGCCGGACACGGTCATATCTGCCATGAAAAAACCTCCTGTTCGGAATTCAACGTGGGGGAAGGACCCCCACACCCCCAGCGCCGCAGTTTTGTTGCCCCACTCCCTGCACCGAACGATTTGACGCGGGGGATTTTACCGCATAAAACAGGGCCTTTTGTCTACAGTATCGGAGGGACGCTGCGCGGAGTTTAGGTCCGTCCGCAGCCGCGCGGCGGGGCTCATCCCCATCCTGCGCCGGAGGGGCGTTTAGCTGGTATAATAAAAAGGCGGTTCAGGAAGACCGCGCCTACCTAATTTTTTGAGGAGGGGTTTGATTTGAAGTTAAAGTCTGTTCTGCTGGCCCTGTTGGCCTGCGCCCTGTTTGTTGGGGCGGCGGGGGCGGCGCTCCCCGGCGCAGCGGACCTGAAGGACGCCGCGAAGGACGTCATTAAGGACGCCGTCAAGGAGGGCGTGAAGGAGGCCCTGGCCGAGGAGTCCAAGAAGGCCGGCGAGCCCGCGTTCCACATCGGCATCGTCACGGGCACCGTCTCTCAGAGCGAGGACGATCTGCGCGGCGCGGAACTGATGATCCAACGTTACGGCGACGCCAGCAAGGGCGGCATGATCACCCACGTCACCTATCCCGACAACTTCATGTCCGAGATGGAGACCACCATCACCCAGATCGCCGGCCTGGCCGACGACCCCAAGATGAAGGTCATCGTCGTGAACCAGGGCATCCCCGGCACGACCGAGGGCTTCCGCCGCGTGCGCGAGAAGCGGCCGGACATCCTGCTCTTCGCGGGCGAGGCTCACGAGGACCCCGGCGTCATCACGTCGGCCGCGGACATGGCCATCAACACGGACAACATCAGCCGCGGCTACACCATCCCGCTGGGCGCGAAGAAGATGGGCGCGGACACGTTTGTCCACATCTCCTTCCCCCGCCACATGAGCTATGAGACCCTGGGCCGCCGCCGCGCCATTATGGAGGAGGCGTGCAAGGACCTCGGCATCAAGTTCGTGTTTGAGACGGCCCCGGACCCCACCGGCGACGTGGGCGTGGCCGGCGCGCAGCAGTACATCCTTGAGCGTATGCCCGCCTGGATTGAGCAGTACGGCAAGAACGCGGCGTTCTTCTGCACCAACGACGCCCACACCGAGCCCCTGCTCCGTCAGATTGCGGCTCTGGGCGGCTACTTCGTCGAGGCCGACCTTCCCTCCCCGCTGATGGGCTACCCCGGCGCGCTGGGCATCGACCTCTCCAAGGAGAGCGGCGACTGGCCGGCGATTCTGAAGAAGGTTGAGGAAGCCGTCATCGCGGCCGGCGGCAAGGACCGCATGGGGACCTGGGCGTTCTCCTACGGCTACACCAACAGCGCGGCGCTGGCGGAGTTCGGCAAGCGCATCGTTGAGGGCACGGCGAAGCTGGACAGCCTGAGGGATCTCATCGCCTGCTACAACGAATTCTGCCCCGGCACCAAGTGGAACGCCAGTTACTACACCGACGCGGGCACGGGCGTGCACAACAGGAAGTTCGTCCTTGTGCGCCAGGACACCTACGTCTTCGGCAAGGGCACGCTGGGCATGACCGAGGTCGAGGTTCCGGAGAAGTACTTCAGCATCAGCAAGTAAAAACCGAAAAACTTTAACCGGCTTTTTGAGGGGAAGGCATTGCGGGGACTTGTCCCCGCGCTTTCCCCTCTTTTTGGAGGAGGGATACTATGACGGCTGTTGCGGCGGAAAGGCAGGAGGCGAAGGCCGCGCGGTTTCTCTCCTTTAGAATCGAGGGACGGGTCAATGCCCTTGACGCTCGTCTGGATGTCCTGCAAAGCCGGTTCGCGTGGAATTTGGCATGGGCATTGTCCAGCGCATTTGGCAGTCATTAAAAACAGCGAGGTGATTTTATTGTCCGAAGTACCTCTGTTGAAACTTGAGAACATCGGGAAGGAGTATTACGGCAACCGGGTGCTGTCCAACGTCAGCTTCTCCCTCATGCCCGGCGAGATTCTGGGCCTGGTTGGGGAGAACGGCGCGGGGAAGTCCACCCTCATGAACATCCTCTTCGGAATGCCCGTCATCGCCAGCACGGGCGGCTACGAAGGGAACGTCGTCCTTGACGGCAGGCCTGTCCGCTTCACGTCACCGACCCAGGCCCTGGCCGCCGGCATCGGCATGGTGCACCAGGAGTTCTCCCTCATCCCCGGTTTCACGGCCACGGAGAATATCCTGCTGAACCGCGAGGTTCTGAACCCGTCATTGCTGGAGTACATCTTCAGCCACCGCATGTCCACGCTGGACCGCGAGGCAATGTACCAGCGCGCGGACACCGCCATCCGAACGCTGGGCGTGGACATCAGCCCGGACATGACCGTGGCGGAGATGCCCGTGGGCTACAAGCAGTTCATCGAGATCGCGCGCGAGATCGACCGCAAGCAGACGCGGCTCCTCTTCCTGGACGAGCCCACCGCCGTCCTCACAGAGACCGAGGCGCAGATCCTCCTCAAGGCCCTGAAGAAGCTGGCCGAAAGCGGCATCGCCATCGTGTTCATCTCCCACCGCCTGAACGAGGTGAAGGAGCTATGCGATCGCATCGTCGTCCTGCGCGACGGCGAGGTCATCCAGGAGGCGGACGCCAGGACGGCCTCCGTGCGGGACATCGCGTCCTGGATGGTGGGCCGTGCCGTCAGCGAAGCGCCGGAGAGCGAGCCTCAAAAACCCCGGCAGGTCCGCGAGGAGACAGCCCTGAAGGTCGAACACCTGTGGGTGGACATGCCGGGCGAGACGGTGCGCGACGTGTCCTTCGAGGTGAGGAAGGGCGAGATCTTCGGCATCGGCGGCCTGGCGGGCCACGGCAAGCTGGGCATCCCCAACGGCGTCATGGGGCTATATCCGGCGGGCGGCCGCGTGGAGCTCTTCGGCGAGGGGATTCCGCTGAACAGGCCTCGCCGGGCGCTGGATAAAAAAATGGCCTTCGTCTCGGAGGACCGGCGCGGTGTGGGCCTCCTGCTGGACGAGCGCATCGACTGGAACGTCACGTTCACGGCCATGCAGGTGCAGGGCCGTTTCCTGAAGGGCATCCCCGGCCTGTTCCAGCTCCGGGACGACGCGGCCATGTCAAGGGCAGCGGAGGCGCTGATTAAGCTTCTGGATATCAAGTGTACGGGCCCCGGCCAGCACGCGGGGGAGCTCTCCGGCGGCAACCAGCAGAAGGTGTGCCTGGCCAAGGCCTTCGTGCTCCAGCCGGACCTGCTCCTGGTCTCCGAGCCCACGCGGGGCATCGACGTGGGGGCGAAGACGCTGGTGCTGGACGCGCTCAGGCGTTACAACCAGGAGAACGGCACGACCATCATCATCACGTCGTCGGAGCTGGAGGAGCTGCGCTCCGTCTGCGACCGTATCGCCATCGTGGGCGAGGGGCGCATCGCGGGGGTGCTGCCGGCGAAGCGCCCGGCGGAGGACTTCGGCCTGCTCATGATGGGGCATGAAGTGGAAGTGGAGGGTTCCGGGGGGCAAGGCTCTCCCCAGAGCTCAAATGTGGAGGCAACGGCATGATCAAAAAATTTATCGAGAACGCCGGCTGGCCCCGGGTCATCATCGGGCTGTTCCTGCTGGGGCTGTTCATCGCGGCGCCGTTCGTCGGCGTGCGGGTGGACACGTCGCTGTCCGACACGCTGGTGCGCTTCGGCATGAACGCCGTGATGGTGCTGGCGATGATCCCGATGGTACAGTCGGGCTGCGGGCTGAACTTTGGCCTTCCCCTGGGCATCATCGCGGGCCTGCTGGGCGCGACGCTCTCCGTTGAGCTGAACGAAAAAATCCTGGCGCACTGCGCGCAGTATGTGGACGCTGCGGCCTGGGGCGCCCCCATCAGCTTTGCCTCGGCCATCGTCATGGCGCTGCCCATCGCGGCCGTGCTGGGCTACCTCTACGGCAAACTGCTGAACCGCGTCAAGGGCGACGAGATGATGATCGCCACCTACGTGGGGTTCTCCTCCGTGGCCTTCATGTGCATCGCGTGGCTGCTCCTGCCCTACAAGAACCCGACGATGATCTGGGGCTACGCGGGCGCGGGGCTCCGCACCACCATCAGCGTCAACGGCTACTGGTTCCACGTCCTGAGCGACTTCCTGGCCTTCACCCCCTTTGGCCTGAGCCACCTCTACGTGCCCACGGGGATGCTGCTGTTCTTCGCGTTCATGGCGTTTCTGGTGTGGCTGTTCATGCGGAGCAAAACCGGCACGGCCATGACGGCCGTGGGCTCCAACCCTGAGTTCGCCCGCGCGTCCGGCGTGAACGTGGACCGGATGCGCGTCATCTCCGTCATGCTCTCCACGATGCTGGGGGCCGTGGGCATCCTGGTCTACGAGCAGAGCTTTGGCTTCATCCAGCTCTACATGGGGCCGTTCTACATGGCCCTTCCCGCGGTGGCGTCCATCCTGCTGGGCGGGGCGTCGGTGAACAAGGCGAGCATCCTCAACGTCGCTGTCGGGACGTTCCTGTTCCAGGGCATCCTGACCATGACGCCCTCCGTCATCAACAGCGTCCTCCAGACGGACATGTCCGAGGTCATCCGCCTCATCGTCAGCAACGGGATGATCCTCTATGCCCTGACAAGAAAGGTGCGTGTGAAGCGATGAACAAAACAGGAAAAAGTTTTTGGGCGCTGCTGGCGGACAACGCGGTTCCCATCGTGTTCATCGTCATCTCCGCCATCGCCATCCCGCTGTCGGGGTTCTCGGCCAGCTACCTGGTGCAGGAGCTTCTGGTGCGCATCGGGCGCAACTCGTTCCTCATCCTGTCGCTCCTCATCCCCATCATGGCGGGCATGGGGCTGAACTTCGGCATGGTGCTGGGGGCCATGGCGGGGCAGATCGGCCTTATCATGGTGTCGGACTGGGCCATTGTCGGCATCCCCGGCATGGTGCTGGCCATGATGGTGGGCACGCCCATCGCGGCGGTGCTGGGCGTCTTCTGCGGCAGCGTGCTGAACCGCGCCAAGGGCCAGGAGATGGTGACAGGCTACATCCTGGGGTTCTTCATCAACGGCGTGTATCAGCTCGTGGTGCTCTACCTGATGGGCTGGGTCATCCCCGTCACGAACCCTGTCCTGCTGCTCTCCCGCGGCTACGGCATCCGCAACGCCGTGAGCCTTATCGGCATCCGCGGCGTGCTGGACAACCTCATCCCCGTGAGCTTCCCGTTCATGGGCGGCGTGGTCCGCATCCCCCTGGCGACGCTGCTGGTGATCGCGGCCTTCTGCTTCTTCATCGTGTGGTTCCGGCGGACGAAGCTGGGCCAGGACATGCGGGCCATCGGCCAGAGCCAGCCCGTGTCTGACTCGGCAGGCATCGCGGTGAACAAAACCCGCATCATCGCCATCGTCATCTCGACGGTGCTGGCGTGCTACGGGCAGATCATCTACCTTCAGAACATGGGCACGCTGAACACGTACAACAGCCATGACCAGGCGGGGATGTTCTCCATCGCGGCGCTGCTCATCGGCGGGGCCAGCGTCTCCCGCGCCAGCATCGCCAACGTGTTTGTGGGCGTCATCCTGTTCCACCTGATGTTCATCGTCGCGCCCATGGCGGGCAAGAACCTCATCGGCCAGGCGCAGATCGGCGAGTACTTCCGCGTGTTCGTGTCTTATGGCATCATCGCCATCGCCCTGGTGCTCCATGCCTGGAAGCGCAACCGCGACCGCGAGGCGGCCCGGCGCAGCCTGCGCGGCCCGGCGGGGAGCCCGGCAAAGGAGGCGGCGTAACATGAAGACGATCATGCGCTTCCTTCAGCGGACGGCGCTGCTGGCGCTGCTGCTCGCCCTGGGGACGTGGCTGTTCTACATCGGGCGGGAACATCAAATCTTTTTGGACAACAAGTCCATCGAACGGGACGGAAAGAACTTCCGCGCTCTGGAGCAGGTGAACGTCAGCGTAAAATCCAAGTCTCACGGCGACGCCTGGGGCGAGCCTATCGAGCTGCTGGCCCGCGACCGCGACGTGGTCGTGACCGTGGGGCCGAAGTTCTCACTGAAGGCGGAGATCCTGGACTCCATGGGCGGCGACGTGGAGCGCGTCATCGAGATAACGTTGGAGCCCGGGTTCCAGAAGGACCTGATGCTGAGCCTCCCCCTGCTGAACGCGGCGCGGGGAGACTTCATCCTGCCCTCGCCGGGCGGCGTGCCCGTGCCGGAGGAGCCCGCGCCTGCCGCGGAGCAGGCAGGAAATCCGTAAAAGCGAGAGAGCCGGGAGAGAGGGTCGCGGGTCAGGCCCTCTCCCCTGATTTCAGGCCGTTCTTTACGCTGACGCGGCCCGGGCAAGAGTCTTGACCCGCCGGAGTGTCAGCCCCGTGCACTCCGCAATGTCATCGAGGGTATCCTTGCCCAGTTGGATAAGCCGGAGGGCGATGTTTTCCTGCGCTTTCTTCTCGGCTTTGGCTTCAGCTTTTGCGGCCCTTGCCTCGGCTTTTTGGACTGCTTTTTGAACCGCTTCCTCAACCGCTTTCCGCTGCTGTTCCTCAAAATAGCTGCTCATCTTTCCCATCCCTTCCCTGTCCTCTTTCAGGAACCTGACCCGCTTTAAGGGCGCGGGTGTCCATCATGCCGCCGTGAAAGCGCGGCCGCCGCGGGTCAGCGCCCTCACTGGCCTGCTGGATTTCGATGTTATAGCGGTTCCCCGCTCCGTCCTCCGCGTAAACATCCAAACAGACAGAACGCGAGAAGCCCTTAAGCATCCGCTGCGTCTGAACCTTTTTGACACTCAAATCCTTTGACGCGGGGGAGGTACCCCCCGCGCCCCCTGAATTTCAGCTCGAGGCTCGACGCAAGGCTGGGGGCG
>JAFUYV010000204.1 GCA_017476945.1 Fretibacterium sp. | reverse complement strand
GTGGTGGCGGAGTCGGTGCGCAAGCTGGCGGAGGAGTCCGGCCGCGCGGCGGACAGCGTCCGCGGGCTGATGGGCGCCCTTCAGGACGGCGCGCGGGACACCAAGACGGCCAGTGATGAGACGGCGGCGCTGCTGGTCCAGACCGTGGAGAAGGGCAACAGCGCGAAGGACTCCCTGTCCGAGGCCATGGGCGAGATCGACAAGGCGAACGACCGCATCCAGAACATCGCGGCGGTGGCGCAGGAGCAGGCGGCGTCGAGCCGGGAGATCGCGGCGGGCATCGACAATGTGACGAAGGCGACGACGGAGATCCTGGAGCACCTCGAGGGGATCAAGACGTCGATGGACGATACCGCGGTCGTCGCGGAGCGCGCGGCCGGCATCTCGGACGAGCAGGCTCAGCTCGCCAAGGACCTGCACGCCTCCCTGTCGATGTTCAAGGTCGAGGACGAGAACAAGCCGGGCAAGAGCCGCAAGGCGCTTCCGGCCAAGCGGTAAGACCTGTCACAAGACAAAAGATGGGCGGGGACGGTGCTTCCCCGCCCGTTTTGTATCTGCCGGTTCTCGTCTCGGTCCTTGTCCTTTGAGGTTTTTCAGGCTATAATATTACAGTTTTATGCCCTGCCTCTCCTGAGCGCATTTCAATCGGGGGGAGGCCATTAGACCATAGGGAGGAGGTGAAAGCCGTGCGGCATTACGAGATGCTGGCCATCCTGAGCCCTGATCTTGAGGATCCCAGGGAGGAGGCCGGACAGATCGAGGAGGTCGTGCGCAGTCTTGGGGGGAATGTGACCAAGACCGATGTCTGGGGAAGGAAGCCCCTGGCTTATCCCATTCAGAAGAAGTCCGAGGGAAATTATGTGCTCTTCAATTTTGACTTGGAGCCCGCTCAGACCTTTGAGCTGAGGCGCGTCCTTGGGTTGCGTTCCAACGTTTATCGCCAGATGGTCATCCTGTTGGATGAGTAAGCTGTGCCCCTTGGGCAGGAGGGTGGAGTGATGGCCAGAGGATTTAATAAGGTTGTCCTGATGGGGAACCTTGCGCGCGACCCGGACGTCCGCTACACGGTCGAGAGGCGCGCGTGGGCCCGTTTCACCGTGGCCGCGGGCTACTCCTGGAAGAACAAGAACGGGGAGTATCAGGACGGGGCGGATTTTGTGCCCGTCGTCGCCTGGGGCCCTCTGGGGGAACGCTGCGGGCGCTATCTCAAGAAGGGCAGCGGCGTCTTGGTGGAGGGCCGGATACGGACGCGGAGCTACGAGGCCCGCGACGGCTCCGGCAAAAAGTACATCACCGAGGTCGAGGCGAGCGAGGTCGTGTTTGTTGGAGGCCGCCGGACCGAGGACGGCCAAACCTCCTCTTATGAACCGGCCGCTCCGGCGGCGGCTCCATCCTCCGCGGCGTTTCCAAACGACGAAGACTTTGGCAAGAGCATCAGTGAAAAGGGGTTTGACAGAGGCTTTGGCGACGACTTTCCCATGGACTTTGCGGAGATGGAGAAGGACGGCAAGGACTCCGAGGCGGACATCCCCTTTTAAAGACGGAGGAGATCGAGATGAACGAGAGAGAGAGCAAGCCGGCGGCCGCCGGCGCCCCGCGCGGCAATATGCGGAGGGGAACCCGGCGTCGCCCAAAGTTCTGTTATTATTGCGTGGAGAAGCAGGAAAAGGTAGATTACAAGGACGTGGAAAAGCTGCGTAAGTACATCAGCGAGAGGGGCAAAATCATCCCTCGCCGCGTCACGGGAAACTGCGCCAAGCATCAGCGGCTTCTGACGGAGGCCATCAAGAGGGCGCGTTATATGGCCCTGCTGCCTTACTCGCTGGACTAAGGGCGTTTTAGAACGCGCGGGCAAGGCGGGCTGAGAAATTTGGGAGGGGAGGCCATGAGGCTCTCCCCTCTTTGGTTAGGGAGGGGACATCATGTTCAAGGATAAGCACACGGCCCCCCTGGTTCACATGATCTCTTTTGCCGTTTTGACGAGCCTCCTCGTCGGGGTGGGGCTCGTCTTTCCCCTGCTGAGCTTCTGGGGGTTGTTGATTTGTCCGCTGCCCCTGGCCCTGCTGGGCTGCCGCGAGGGAATACGGTGGCTGGGCCTTGGGGCCCTTCTGGCGGAGGGGCTGCTGATGTTCGTGTCCCCCTCCCTTTCACTTTACTTTCTGCTGGGCTGCCTGCCCCTTGTCCTGGTCCTCTTCCTTCTCGCGGAGAAGCGGGAGACTCTGCGCTGGACCGGTGGGGAGTCCCTGTTCGCCGCGTTCATCGTTGTGGTTCTGGCGAAGCTGGCCGTCCTGGCCGCCTTCTGGGCGCTGACGGGGCAAAACATCCTCGTCCCGGACATCCAACAGGTGGAGCTTATGTTTAGGGGGGTGAGCACGCTTCCGCCGGATCAGGCCCTGACGCTTCAAAAGACCCTCAGTGAGCTCGCCGTGCTCCTCCCCTACATGACCCCCTCCTTGATTCTGCTTTGGTCCGGGCTGGAGGCCGCGGTGAACTATCTGTCCTGTGAGCGCATCCTGAGACGTCACGGCGTGGAACGCCGTCCTCCGGCACTGCCCCCCTTCGTGGAGTGGCGGCTCCCCCCCTCTCTCCTGCCCGCGATGGCTCTGTCCATCATCCTGGGCTTCTTTCTGGAGGCGGACAAGTGGCTCTCGGCAGCGATGTTCGTCGTGAACCTGAGGCTGGTGCTCAACGTCCTCTTCTTCGCGCAGGGGCTTTCACTTGCCCTTTGGTGGATGGGACACAGGAACTTCCGGCCCTTTGTACGCTTCCTGTTCCTTCTCCTCGCTCTGCTCCCGCTGACGTGGATATGGCTCATCGTCCTGGGCATGGGCGACATGGCCCTCAATCTCAGGGCCAGGGTAAAAGGGCGGGGCAAGTAAAGACGCGGACATCAATTTTTGGAGTATCGCTATGGAGTATTGAAAGGAGAAACCTCTCATGCAAGTGATTTTGAAGGCGGATGTCAAAAAGGTAGGCGAAGCCGGGGCCCTGCTGAACGTGAGCGACGGCTACGCCCGCAACTTTCTCTTTCCTCGCGGGCTGGCCGAGGAGGCCACGCCGAGCCGGATAGCGGCCTGGAAGCAGGAACAGGCTCACAAGAAGGCCAAGGACGAGAAGAAGCGCCAGGAGGCCGAGCAGGCACGCAAGGGGCTTCAGGGCAAGTCGGTGCGCATCGAGGCCAAGGCCGGGGAGAACGGCAAGCTCTTCGGCAGCATCACCACGGCCCAGGTGGCCGACGCGCTGGCGGAGCAGTTCCAGCTCTCCGTGGACAAACGCGACATCAAAATGGAGGATGCCGTCAAACAGCCTGGCAGCCACCCCTTCAGCGTGAAGCTCTACCCCGGGGTGCAGGCCGACATGACGCTGGCCGTCGCCGTCAAGAGCTGACGCCCCATGCCGCTTTACGACAGGGTTCCGCCTCAGAACCTTGAGGCGGAGCGCGCGGTGTTGGGCGCGTGCCTTCTGGAGCACGAGGCCCTGGGGACCGCCATCGAGACGCTCCAGCCGGAGGACTTCTACGACCTGAACCACCGCACGATCTACGAGGCGATGACCGCCATGTACGCGGCCAGCCGGCCCGTCGACCTCGTCACCATCAAGGACGAACTGGACCGGCGCGGCGTGTTTGAGCGTCTGGGGGGCCAGCCCTTCCTGGCCGGGCTTGTGGCGGAGGTCCCGACGACGGCCAACGTAGGCTATCATGCCGGGATCGTGAAGGAGCGGTCCATCCGGCGGCGGCTCATCGACGCCGGGAGCAAGATCGCCAGCCTGGCCTACTCCAGCGACATGGAGGGCGTCATGATCCTGGACGAGGCGGAGCGAATCATCTTCGAGGTTGCCCAGGAGCGAAACCGCGTCGATTTCCGTCCCGTCAGCGAGATTTTGGGCGGGACGTTCCAGAAGATCGAGCTGCGCTACAACCAGAGCGGCTCTGACGTCAGCGGCTTCGAGTCCGGCTTTGCCGACCTCGACAGTCTGACGGCGGGCTTCCAGCCGGGAAGCCTGAACATCATCGCCGCGCGCCCCTCCATGGGAAAGACGGCCTTCGCCCTCAACATCGCCCAGTTTGGCGGCGGGGGCAGCAACGCGGCCGTCCTGATCTTCAGCCTGGAGATGTCCGCCGAGCAGCTTGTGCAGCGTATGCTGGCGGCCCAGGCCGAGGTGGACATCCAGGCGATGAACACGGGGACCATGGGGCGGAGCGAATGGGACGAGCTGACCAACGCGGCGGGCGTCCTCACGCGGCGGCCGATCTTCATCGACGACAGTTCCATGCTGACGACGATGGACTTCCGCGCCCGGTGCCGCCGCTTCAAGTCCCGCTACCCCAGCCTGGGGCTCATTGTTGTGGACTACCTTCAGCTCATGAGCTTCGGCGGGCGGCAGACGGACAACCGGCAGCAGGAGGTCGCGGAGATCTCACGGATGCTGAAGGGCGTGGCAAGGGAGCTGGACTGTCCGGTCATCGCGCTGTCCCAGCTCTCCCGCGAGTCGGAGAAGCGGCCGACGAAAAAGCCCATGCTCTCCGACCTGCGGGACTCCGGCGCCATCGAACAGGACGCGGACACGGTCATGTTCCTCTATCGCGAGGACTACTATGAGGAGACGCAGCCCGGCCTGGACAGCGAGGCGCAGCTCACGCTGGCGAAGAACCGCAACGGCCCGACGGACACCATCCGTCTCATCTTCCAGCGGAACATCACGCGCTTCCGCAACTCCATCGGCAGCTACGAGTGAAAAAGTGTGCCCCGGTGAATTGACCAGGAAGCCCCAGCGCTGGATGACGGCCTCCGCTGGGGCTCCTGTGGACTGGTTCGCACCTCCAACGTGTTAATCAACAAAGTTCAGCTCCATCATCTGCTTCGCTAAATCATGCACCATTTTTCGCAATTCTGCGGGCTCCTCCACCGTGATGTACGGCGCGGAGGAAAGCACCCAGCGGGCAACTTCATTCAGGTCGGCCACGCGCGCCGTCAGTCCCAGGGTATCTTTATCCAGCCGCACCGGTCTCTGTGTGGGATGCCAGGGGGTCTCGCTCACAACCGTCGCCATGGGCTCCACAATTCGCAGGCGAATGTCATGCTCCAAATCCCCCACAGACACATACCACGCCGAAGCGGTGAACTTTTCCTGAGAATAGGCTTCCGGCGGTCTGATGAAGGGGACGTCTGGCCGGGGGCGAACCTCGCGCACACGTGACAGGCGGAAGGTGATGGGGATATTCTTTTTCGGTTTGCCGGAGTCTGCGTCCTTCTGCACGGTGGACTCCCATCCCGCCAGCAGGTACCAGGCATGGGAGCGGAAGAAGACGCCCCACGAGGCAAGGATGTGTGTCCTCATCTCCCTCGTCTTGTAGGGAGAGACGTAATCGACCTCAACCGATGTTTTGCTGCGTATGGCGTCCAGGCAGACGTCAAAGACCTCCGGCTTCATTCCGGACACGAGCGTCGCCACCGTCACCATCCCGGCAAGCCGGCGGCCAATGTTCACCGAGGCCTCCGGCAAAATCTCCTGTATCTTTTTCCAGAGGGCCTTGCAGTTCCCCTCCATGCTGGGCAGGAAGTGCGCGGTCATGCCCAGCCCCGCGACCAGGGCAATGACATCCCGCTCGTTCAGGTTCAACGACAGCAGAAAATCTCCCTCGGCCTTCAGGCAATAACGGCAGGGCTGCGTCCGCTTAAAGGCAATCTCCGCCCTGTATTCGTCCCTCAACAGGCGGATGTCGTCGCGAAGCGCGCGGCGGTCGTTGTACTCGCATTGGCGCAGAATGGCTTCCACCTCCGCGCCTCGCTCGCCGTGTTTGCGGAGAAAGCTCAAAAGATTCAGGAGCCTCCGTATTCTGAAAGAGGTGATTGCCCTTGGCATGGTTAAGCGCCGCTCCTTTGCGCCCTCATTGGATTCTCTTACCGTCAAACAGCTTTTCTGAATTATATTCGTTCTGCCCGATGCTATCAGGTATTAACAAGGCATAAGGAGTTCTCATCCAGAAAGTAAAAGCCCCTTAAAGTAACCGTCTGCTGTGTTATACTTGCGTCGTACCCTTGAAATTTTGGACATGCGAGGAGAAAAACACGATGACAAAGAGAAAACCCAACATGAACTTCAAGGAGGAGACCTGAATGGACGCAGAACTTAAAACTGTCGTCAGCAACCTCGCCCAGCAATACGGGGCGGAGCGTGTGTACCTGTTCGGCTCCTACGCTCGCGGCGAGGAAACGGAAGCGAGCGACATCGACCTCCGTATCGACAAAGGGAGCATACGCGGGCTTCAGTTTGCCAGGCTGCTGGGAGACCTGGAGGATACGCTGGGGAAAAAAATTGACCTCATTTCCACAAGCGGCATGGATGAGGAGTTTCGCAAGGCTATCGCCCCAGAAGAGGTGTTGTTGTATGAGCGTCAGTAGCCGGGATTTGAGCATTTTGAGGCATATCAAAGATTACTGTGTTCAAATTGAGGAAGCTGTTTCGCGTTTTGGACTAGATCAGGACTTATTTCTGCATGATGATGTGTATCACAACGCAGTCGCTCTTTGCATTCTTCAAATTGGAGAACTGGTAGGCATCATGAGCGATGAGTTCCGCGCAGTGCATACGGAAATCCCGTGGAGGGAAATCAAGCTAATGCGGAACATTGTCGCTCATCACTATGGATCCGTTGACCACTCTATCACTTGGGATGTCGTTATCAACGATATTCCACAGCTTAAACAGTTCTGCCTCGATTTTATCTCATCGGACGATGCTGGAAAATGATAACGGGAACGAAAAGTAAAAGACCCTTAAAGTAACCGCCTGCTTTGATAGACTTACCTTACTAGCATTAAGAACTCGAAAAGAACGGAGAGAGGGGTTACTATGAAGAGAAGAAAATGTTTTTTCGCACTTGCGCTCACACTTCTGCTTGAGGTGCTCTTCGTCAATGCTGCAGCAGCCGTCAGCGAAGACATCACCGTGCTGAAGAAAAAAGCCGATAATGAGAGGAACTTGTACGATGAAGCTCATGAGAGTCTTTGCTTTAGGCGTTCTTGCGGTTTTGCTGTGCGCGGCGGTCGCGTCGGCCGGGCATATCTGGCAATGCCGTTTCTGTGGCAGGGACCAGAGCGCGGATAACTGCCCGCCAGCCGGAAAATGCGACAAAAGCCCGTGGGGAACCCACGATTGGGTGATGCAGAAGTAAAGTGTCGCTTTGACACTTGACAAATCGGGTCGAGGGAAGTCCCCTGCCCGATTTATTTTTTTAAGGAGGATTTCATCATGCGGAGAACATCTGCTTCACTGAGCGCGTTGGTGTTGGCTTTGCTTCTGTTCCTGTCGCCGGTTCTATCCACTCCGGCTCCGGCAGACTGGTTGGACGAATTTGGACCCTGGGCTCTCCAAAAGGGCTGGGAATTGTTATCTAATTCTCTCGGTCAGCTGATGGAGAGCGTTGACAGCAAGGCGGAGAAAGGCGACAGAGAAGCACAGTTCGGCCTTGGCCTGATGTACTACCTCGGTAAAGAAGGAAAGACGAAGAACTACACTCAGGCCGCGAACTGGTTCCGCAAGGCCGCGGAACAGGGACATGGCCGCGCTCAATTCGTTCTAGGGGCCATGTATGACGAGGGTCAAGGCGTGAGACAGGACTACGCCGAGGCTGCCCACTGGTTCCGCAGTGCCGCCGAGCAGGGGAACGCCGCCGCTCAATGCAATCTGGGGTTCATGTACGCCAACGGCCAAGGCGTGAGACATGACTACGCCGAGGCTGCCCACTGGTTCCGCAGTGCCACCGAGCAGGGGAACGCCGCCGCTCAATGCAATCTGGGGCTCATGTATGAAAACGGCCAAGGGGTGGGACAGGATTACGCCGAGGCTGTTAAATGGTTTCGCATAGCCGCTCAACATGGGCAAGAGGACGCGAGGAAAGTTTTAAAAGAGATAGGCGTAAGCTATTAGAGGCTCTCGCCCAATTTTTAATTTTGTAAAAAGAGCCGGGCAGGGCGAGTTCTCTGTTCGGTTCATGCTACAAAAACGAGAGGAGAGTAAAATGATGCTTGCTTCGTTGAAAAAACGCACGATATTGGCGTTCTGTCTTGTCCTTCTTTTCGCGGCAACGGCGTTTGGCGGAATGCT
>JAFUYV010000203.1 GCA_017476945.1 Fretibacterium sp. | reverse complement strand
GCTCTACGACGAGTTCGTCCGCGCCTTCCCCTCTGTTGAGACGGCGGACCAGCTCCGAGCCGTGTCGGAGATCATGGCTGACCTGTCGGGCCCCTTTCCGATGGACCGGCTGCTGGTGGGGGACGTGGGGTTTGGCAAGACGGAGGTGGCGCTGCGGGCCGCCTTCCGTGCCGTGAACTCCGGCTATCAGGTGTGTGTCCTGGTGCCGACGACCATCCTGGCCCAGCAGCACTACGCCACGTTCCAGTCCCGGCTTGCCGGCTTCCCCGTGAGCGTCGGGTTGCTTTCCCGTTTCGTTCAAAAAAAGGAGATGGCGCAGACCCTCAAACGGGCCGAGGCGGGGGAGTTGGACATCGTGATCGGGACCCACAAGCTGCTTCAGAACGGCGTGAAGTTCAAAAAACTGGGGCTGCTCGTCATCGACGAGGAACACCGTTTTGGCGTCATGCACAAGGAGGGGCTGAAGCGGGCCTATGGCTCGGTGGACATCCTGAGCCTCTCAGCGACGCCCATCCCGCGCACGCTGGCGATGGCGCTGCGGGGTCTGCGCAGCATCTCCGTGTTGTCCACGCCCCCACAGGACCGCCTGCCGGTGACGACCTTCGCCGGCCCGTGGGATCCCTCCCTGGTGCGGAAGGCCGTGACCTATGAGCTGAACCGCGGCGGACAGGTCTACTTCCTGTCCAACCGCATCTCCCGGATGGAGGACCAGCATCGGATGCTGACGGCCTTCTTCCCCGGCGCGAACATCCGCGTCGCTCACGGCCAGATGCCGGAGCGGGAGCTGGAGGGCACGATGATGGACTTCTACGCCGGAAAGATCGATATCCTCGTCGCCACGACGATTATCGAGAGCGGACTGGACGTGGGCCGGGCCAACACCATCATTATCGACGACTCCCAGGAGCTGGGGCTGGCGCAGATGTACCAGCTGCGGGGCCGCGTGGGGCGGCGGGGCGAGAACGCCTTCGCCTACTTCTTCTACCCCGATCAGGGGACGCTGAGGCAGGATACCTCCGACCGTCTGGAGGCCATCTCCACCATGACGGAGCTGGGGTCGGGCTACGCGATCGCGCGGCGGGATCTGGACATCCGTGGCGGGGGGGAGATCGGAGGGACAAAACAGCACGGCAGCAGCCGGGCCGCCAATTTCCACGTCTTCTACCACATGCTGGAACAGGAGCTGTCGCGGCTGAGGGGGTTCGAGACGAAGCTGACGGACCTCCGCCTGGAGCAGGGCCGGCGTGTTCCCAGCGCGTCCATCCCGCCCGCCTACATCCCTCAGGAGGTGGTGCGCGTAACGCTCTACCGGCGGCTGCTTCAGGTTGTTGGCGTGGACGAGCTGAGCGCTCTCATGGCGGAGATGAGAGACCGCTTCGGCACGCTGCCCGGGGAGACGCGGCTCCTTTGCGCCCTGACGGCCATTCGTAATTTCGGCGGGCGCTTCGGCCTGGAGACGGTGAAAATAACGGAGGCGGGGACGACCGCCACCGGCAAACTGGAGGAACTGGCCCCGCACCTGAGGGCGATGAAGGGCTGGATCGTGCTGGGCTCCCATGCGGAGGGGCCCGCTGGCCTGGAGGGGGCCCTTGACTTGTTCGATGCCATGCGGAGGGCTAACAAATAAGGGGCAGGGCCCGCCCCCTGGGCAGGGCGTTTATTCAGCGCGGTCGTCCGAATGGCCGCGGGAGAGTGTGCAGGAGGGAGAAAAGTCCCTCTTGTGTCCCGCGGCTCTTTTGTGTATAATATACTTCGTTTGTTGAGGGCGATTAGCTCAGTGGTAGTAGCGCTTCCTTCACACGGAAGAGGTCACTGGTTCGAACCCAGTATCGCCCACCAAGAACAGTCTGGGGAGTTGCATTCCCGGGTGAGAGATAGAAGAAGGGCCCTGCCGGAAAGCGGGGCCTTTGTTTTTTCCGCATGGGAATGTGGGCCGCCTGAATCCATGATCGCCGGCTATTGACAGAACCTCCGATTAGTGAAAAAATACAACCTACTAATACGTACTCAGAAGGTGGGTATTTATCATGAGGAGGATAGGGAGCCCTCGCGTTTTTCCCGAAGGGCTTGTTAAGGCAAATTTTCGATCATGTCGAATGTGTGAGCATCTTTAAGACAGCGGTGGGCGCTATGAACGCGGTGGACGCGGGGATGAGTCGCCTCTCCTCATCCGTCCGCCATGAAGGTTAAAAAAGAACGAAAGGAAATGATTTCCATGAGCGAGAAGAAATATCGTTTTGAGACGTTGCAGCTTCACGTTGGGCAAGAAAGCCCGGACTCCGCCACCGACGCCCGCGCGGTTCCCATCTACGCCACCACCTCCTACGTGTTCAAGGACTCCGCCACGGCGGCGGGGCGTTTTGGCCTCAGCGTTCCCGGCAACATCTATTCCCGTCTGATGAACCCCACGTCCGATGTCTTTGAGAAGCGCATCGCGGCCCTTGAGGGCGGCGCCGGCGCGCTGGCAACCGCCTCCGGTTCGGCGGCCATCACTTACGCGGTGCAGAATATTGCCAGCGCGGGGGACCATATCGTCTCCTCCGTCAACCTTTATGGTGGCACCTACAACCTCTTTGCCCACACCCTGCCGGAACAGGGCGTCACCGCGGCCTTCGTGGACCCCTCCGTCCCGGAGAACTTCGAGAAGGCCATCCAGCCCAACACAAAACTGCTCTATGCCGAGACGCTGGGCAACCCCAACTCCGACGTTGTTGACCTTGAGGCCATTTCCGCCATTGCCCACAAGCACGGCATCCCCTTGATCGTGGACAACACCTTCGCCACGCCTTACCTGCTTCGCCCCATCGAGCACGGCGCGGATATCGTTGTCCATTCCGCGACGAAGTTCATCGGGGGACACGGCACGACGATGGGCGGTGTGGTGGTGGACGGTGGACATTTTGACTGGGCGCAGAACGATAAGTTCCCCGGGCTCTCCAAGCCCAACCCGTCCTATCACGGTGTCGTGTTCACGGAGGCTGTGGGGAACCTGGCCTACATTATCAAGCTGCGCACGACCCTCATGAGGGATCAGGGCGCGTGCCTCTCTCCCTTCAGCTCCTTCCTGTTCATCCAGGGCTTGGAGACGCTCTCCCTGAGGGTGGAGCGCCACGTTGAGAACGCCCTTAAGGTTGTGGAGTTCCTGAAAAACCACCCGCAGGTGGAGAAGGTGACCCATCCCTCCCTTGAGACGGGAAGGCAGAAGGAGCTGTACGACCGCTACTTCCCAAGGGGTGCGGCCTCCATCTTCACCTTTGAGATCAAGGGCACGGCGGAGACGGCAAAGAAGTTCACCGAGAGCCTGGAGTTGTTCTCGCTGCTGGCGAACGTGGCGGACGTGAAGTCCCTGGTCATTCACCCGGCCTCGACGACGCACTCCCAGCTTTCCGAGGAGGAGCTGCTGGCCTGCGGCGTCCGTCCCACGACCATCCGCCTCTCCATTGGGACGGAGCACATCGACGACATCATCGCCGACCTGCAGCACGGCTTCGATGCGGTAAAATAGTTAAGGCAAGATATTTTTGAACGAATGGCAGGAGAGCGGGCATGTTGATCTCAACAAGAGGGCGATACGCGCTGAGGTTTTTGGTCGACCTTGCGGAACATCAGGGGGATACGTATATCCCGATGAGGGACATCTCTCACCGCCAGGAGATCTCGCCGAAGTATGCGGAGAGGCTCATGTCCGTTCTCTCGAAAAATCATTTTGTGAAGGCGCAGCACGGCAAGGGGGGCGGCTACCGCCTGAGCCGGGCCCCGGCGGATTACAAGGTGGGGGAGGTCCTGCGGGTCATGGAGGAGGAGCTTGCGCCTGTCGCCTGTCTTACGTGCAAGCCGGAGGGGTGTCGCCGCGCCCCGGACTGTCGCACCTTGCCCATGTGGCGGAAGCTTGACGGGATGATCTCCGACTTTTTCGATGGCATCACGTTGGCCGACCTGATGTATGGGAACGCGGCGTCGATGTTCGAGACGAAGTAAAGAGCAAGCCGGGCCCTCAGGGCCCGGCTTTTTTGTCCGCTGTGTGGCGCGGGGGAGGGACCGTCGGTTATCCAACGCGCAGGCCAATGCTATAATTGAAGCGGAAGGGACTCTTTGATAGGGAGTGAACCATGCTGAAAAAATTAGCCGGCCTGTTTGTGACTTTTGCCAAAGTGGGAGCCATGACCTTTGGCGGAGGCTATGCCATGTTGCCGATCCTCCAGCGCGAGGTGGTTGAGAATAAAGGTTGGGCGACGGAGGAGGAGCTGGCGGACTACTTCGCGATCGGACAGTGTACGCCCGGCGTTATCGCGGTCAACACCGCGACGTTCATCGGCCGCAGGCAGTGCGGTATCCCGGGGGGCATTGCCGCGACATTGGGGGTCGTGTTCCCGTCGCTCGTCATCATCTCGCTGCTTGCCGGCGTCATTCAGGCGTTCTCAGAGCTCCGGTGGGTGAAACATGCCTTTGCGGGCATCCGCGTGAGCGTGTGCGTGCTGATCTTCAACGCGGTCGTAAAACTCTTCAGGAAGGCGATCATCGACGTCCCCACCGCCACCCTCTATGTCGTGATCCTGCTTGGGGCGGTCCTGCTGAAGTGCTCGCCGGCCGTCTTTGTCGTGGGGGCGGCGCTCTGCGGGATCGTCCTGCAAGTCCTGTCCAGGAGGGAGGGCGTGAGCGCATGACGCTGTACCTTCAGCTTTTTTTGGAATTTTTTAAGGCGGGGCTCTTTGCCGTCGGCGGCGGCATGGCGACCCTGCCGTTCCTCTATGACATTGCCACACGTACAGGCTGGTTCACGCACACGCAGCTTGCGGACATGATCGCGGTGTCGGAGTCCACGCCGGGGCCGATAGGCGTCAATACCGCCACTTACGCCGGGTTTTTAAGCAAGGGCGTGTCCGGGGCGGTTGTCGCGACGGCGGGGCTCATCACCCCCAGTATCATCGTCATCCTGCTCATAGCGGCGTTTTTACAGGCGTTTCGGGACAACAAATATGTAAACGGGGCGTTTTATGGACTGCGCCCAGCTTCGGCCGCGATGATCACCGCCGCGGGGCTTGTCGTCGCGCGGGTCACGTTCCTTTCCGGCGCTGTAGGGTGGGCTGTTCAGTGGAAGGCTGTGGCGCTTGCGGCCGTGCTGTTCCTCCTGACGAACGTCGTGGCGGGGACGAAAAAGCTTCATCCTATTGTCTGGATTGCGCTTTCCGCCGTCGCCGGCGTGGCCTTTCAGTTTTAGATGAACTTTAGATGAACGCGGCCCCGCTCAGAGGCCGCGTTGGTGTTTTTTTATTTGATTTAACAAACATTGCCCGGCAGGAGGGAGCGTTGAAATCATGAGTGAGCTTTGCGATCAGAACTGCGCAGGCTGTAACGCGGACTGTGGGGAGCGCGTGGCCTGTCCCGGCTTTCAGGGGACGACCAGCAAGGTGCGGAAGGTTATTGGTGTTGTGAGCGGCAAGGGGGGTGTCGGCAAATCTCTGGTGACGGCCTTGCTGGCCTCCGCCTCCGCGAAGCGGGGGCTCAGGGCGGCCATTCTGGATGCGGACATCACCGGCCCCTCCATCCCGAAGCTGTTTGGGATTCACGAGCAGGTCCTGTCCGACGGGCGCTTCATCCGCCCGGCCGTTACGGCGGGGGGGATTAAAGCCGTCTCCATGAACCTCTGCCTGCCGGACGAGGGGGAGCCGGTTGTCTGGCGCGGGCCCATGATCGCTGGAGTTGTCAAGCAGTTCTGGGAGGAGGTGGACTGGGGCGAGGTGGACTGTATGTTCGCTGACATGCCGCCCGGGACGGGGGACGTGCCCCTGACGGTCTTCCAATCCCTGCCCGTGAAGGGCATCGTCGTCGTGACCACGCCTCAGGAGCTCGTCGGCATGATCGTCAAAAAGGCGGTGCGCATGGCGGAGCTCATGAAGATCCCCGTCCTGGGGCTTGTGGAGAACATGGCGTACTTCCAGTGTCCGGACTGTGGGAAGCGCCACGACATCTTCGGCAAAAGCCATGTGGAGGAGACGGCTGCCTCCCTTGGCATCGGGGCCTTCGCCCGCATCCCCATCGAGCCGGGCCTCGCCGCCCTCTGTGACCAGGGAAGGGTGGAGGATTTCAACGCCAGCGAGTGGCTTGCCCCTATCCTGGGCGTCATTGAGAAGCTTTGAGAATGCGGGAGTTCCACGCGAAAGAGCCCGGCGCAATGCCGGGCCCCTGTCTCATCTGAATGAGCGCCGGCCGCAGCGCCTCTGAGCGGCCTTTTATTTCAATTTCCCCAGCAGCAGCACCACAAGGGTGATGAGGAGGATGACGACGAAGATGCCCTCCATGCCCTGCCCCATAATCTTCAGCGAGATGATGAAGTTGCCCCATGTCTCCGGGCCCATAGTGTTCCCTCCTATCCAGGTCTATCCAAGATATTGTGTGACCAGGCTGATGACCAGGCCGCCGGCGATGACCGAGGCGATCTGACCGGCCACGTTGGCCCCCACGGCGTGCATCAGGATAATGTTGCCCCTCTCCTCCGCCGCGGCCATCTTCTGCACCACGCGCGAGGACATGGGGAAGGCTGATATCCCCGCCGCGCCGATCATCGGGTTGAGCCTTGGCTTCCCCAGCCGCACCAGGATGAGGTTGAGCGCTTTGGCAAAGACGACGCCGCCGATGGTGTCGAAGACGAACGCCGCCAGACCGATGAGCAGGATCAGGAGTGTGTCGGCCCGCACAAAGGCCTCCGCCCTCATGCTGAAGGAGATGGTGAGGCCCAGCAGCAGGGTGATGAGGTTCGTCAGGTCCTCCTGCGCGGTCTTGAGGAGGCTGTCCAACACTCCGGACTCCCGGACGAGGTTGCCGAACATCAGAAAACCCACCAGCGCCACCGACGCGGGGGCGATCAGCCCCACGATGAAGGTGACGATGATGGGGAAGAGGATCTTGGTCCGCCTGGTGACGTTCCTGGGGTTGTACTTCATGGGGATCCGGCGCTCCTCGCGGGTCGTGACCAGGCGGATGGCGAAGGGCTGAATGATGGGCACCAGCGCCATGTAGGAATAAGCCGCAACGGCGATGGCCCCGACGAAGTTCGAGCGCAGTATCTGGGACACCAGGATAGAGGTCGGCCCGTCCGCCGCGCCGATGATACCGATGGAGGCCGCGTCCTTGAGGTCGAAGCCCAGGAGCGTCGCCAGGCTGATGGCGAAGAAGATGCCGAACTGCGCCGCCGCGCCGAAGAGGAACATGACCGGCTGAGCCAGCAGTGGGCCGAAGTCGATCATCGCGCCGATGCCGATGAAGAGCAGGATAGGCAGCGCCTCTGACGCCGCGATCGTCGTCTCGAAGAGCCATTGGATGATGCCGGCCGTCGTCCCGATGCCGGCCATCGTCTGGTCAAGCACGCCGGAGAAGGGCAGGTTGACGAGGATCGCCCCGAAGCCCATCGGCAAAAGCAGCGCCGGCTCATACCCCTTCTTGATCGCCAGCCAGATGAGGCTGACCCCCACGAGGTACATCACGAGCTCCTTGCCCGTGACCGCCATGATACCGTCCAGTAAAAATTCCATCACGTTCCCTCATTTCTTCAGCCCTTCGGGCGCAGCCTCCCGGCGCGCCGGGGCCGCGGATGCCCTTCTTCTTATCGTCCCTCTTATTTCCGACTTGACAAATCAGAAAATCCCATTATAATGTTTGATGTATCGAACAAATGAGAGAGCTGAAGAACCCCTCTTCTGTTCGGTCGTTTTACCCCCCTCAAAGAAGGAGAAGCCGGTTGAAACGGCTTCTCTTTTCTTTTATCCTGGAGGCTGTTATAGGGTCACATCCAGGCCGCGCCCGGCCAACAGGTACTGCCTCAGCCCCTCCACGGCGCGCCGGGAGATGCCGATGAACTGCACCGGAAGGGCTGAGCCATCGAGCTCCGCCCGCACCTCGCGCCGCCGGGCCTCCAGAAGGTCGCAGGTCTCCGGGCGCTCCGCGTGGAGGTTCAGGTTGCAGCCCCGCCCGTCGCTCTCGACGACGCCCCCCACGGCGCCCAGGGACGAGCCCGTGAGTCCGAAGCCCACCTGCCAGTAGCGCTGTCCGTCCTCCTCAGCGGAGCGGCCCACGAACACGCGGGCGGTCATGCCCTCCGAGCCCTCGGGCAGCGGCCAGAAGGGGGCGGCCAGAAGGGCCGGGTCCACCTCCTCGCGCGGCGCGCGCATCAGGAGAGAGTGGGCCTGGAGGAAGCGGGCGGTGTCCCCCTTGCCCTCCTTCATGCCCCTGAGCGCGCTGGCGGGGTCCTCGCCCCTGCGGGTGCGCTCCCTGAGCTCCTTGCGGATGCGGGCCCACATGGCCGTGGCGGCGTTTCCATCCATGGCGGCGTACTCCGAGAGCAGCGCCGCGTTCTCCGCGGTCATGGGGGCGCCGCGCGCCCACAGCTCGACAAGGGAGGAGAGCTGCCCCTCCTGGGAGCCCATGCGGCGCCAGGCATCCTTTACGGCGGTCAGGACCTCGTTGGAAAGGGAGAGGCCCCGCGACAGGAGCGCCGTCGCCAGCTCGCGGTCGCGCTGGGGGATCTGCGAGAGGAAGGAGAGCTCGCTCTGGGAGAGCCTCAGCGTGGGGACATCCCCTGAGGCGTCCCACACGGCACGGAAGCGCTCGCCCACGATGAGGGAGAGCGTCGCCCGGGCGCGGAGCTCCTGAGGCATCCCCTGGCCCTCCAGGCGCACAGAGTAGGTTCCGTCGGTGTTTTGGGACAACACCTGCCCCTCCACCAGTGTCCCCGTGCGGATAAACGGCAGGCGCGAGGTTACCTGCCCAGCCTGCGTCCCCGCCGTGACCTGGCCTGTCCCGACCTGGCTCGCGTTGACGGCGCTCTGGTTAAAATTTTGATTGACCTGTACGTTGAGGTTTCCTATCTCTGGCACGCGCTGCTCCCCTCCTGACGCTCCTTACGGGGGCTACCCCCCGTTCAAGCTTATCTCAGACGGCGGCAAATCCGTCACGCTGAGGATGTCCCTGAGGGATATCTTCAGCGCTGCTCATCTTGCGAATTCCTTTGCTCCAGACCCCTCGGCATGAGTTCACTTCGCCTGCCACGCGAGCTCCTGAACCCGCAGAAGGGGAAGCCCGGAGTACTGCGCGATCTTCTCCAGCGCCAGCTCTCCCGCCTGGAGCATCCTCTGCGCCGCCTCCATCTTCCCTTCCTTCAACCCTTCTTTTCGTCCTCTCTTCTCGCCTTCCCGCCGGCCCTCTTCGCGCAATTCCTCCGAAGCGCTGCTCATCTCGCGAATTCCCTCCTCGTTCTCTTTAAAATATCTCGTCCGGTCCGCAAGGACTCTGTAGTGCATCTGGTCCGGGTCCTTGCAGAAAAAGTCGTGCATCAGCTTTCCCAGCGGCGTGTCCGCGTCCCGCATCGCGCCGTTCACGTACAGGATGTGCGCCCCGTCCTCAAGCCGCTGGCCCGTCTCACGGATGACGCGGTCGATGGTGTACAGCGGAAGCCCGCCCTTCAGCACGTCCCGCTCCGTGATGAAGATGACGTAGTTGTCCCGCAGCTCGTCAAAATCCTCGCCGGCGTACAGCGCGTAGGTGTCCATCAGGCTGATGTGGTACCGTGCGCGCCTCAGCGCGGCCCCCTCGCTCTTGCGCTGGACCTCGACGTTGTAGCGGTCGTCCTCCTCATCTGTGGCGAACACGTCGAGCTGCGCCCCGCGCCGCCAGCTCCGCATGACCTCCTGCGTCCGGACCTCCGTTACCCTCACGTCCCGCTGAAGGATGATCTTCAGGACCAGCTCGACGCAGGGGATGTCCTTCAAACACTCCGACATGAACACGTCGTCCATCAGGCAGTAGTTGCGTATTCGCTCCAGGTCCCTCGCCATGCGCTCACCTCGCTTACCCGCTATTATATCGCAGCAGGCCGGCCCCAATCCCCGCCGGGATTTTGACCGCTCACGCCGCTGGGCTGGGGCGGCGCGAAAACAAATCCCCGCCGCCCAAGGGGGACAGCGGGGACTTTCAGGAGATAAAGATAAAACAGGTGAAACCGAGGAAGACAGGGCGCCGCCCTCACAACGGCGCCTTATCTTTTGTGGCAGATTGAATTAAACTAGCGCTTTCTTCCTAGCGCTTC
>JAFUYV010000202.1 GCA_017476945.1 Fretibacterium sp. | reverse complement strand
GCTGCTATGCCAAGGACATCAACCTGAGCAAGGAAGCCGAGCCCGACATCTACAACGCGATCAAAAAGAACGCGCTGCTCGAGAACGTCACGCTGGATGCGAACGGCAAGATTGACTTTGCGGACAAGTCCGTCACGGAGAACACCCGCGTTTCCTACCCGCTCAGTCATATCGAGAAGATCGTCCTGAACGTGAGCCCAATCTCCTCCGGCCCCGCGGCGGACAACGTCATTTTCCTGTCCGCGGATGCGTTTGGCGTGTTGCCTCCCGTCTCGATCCTGACGCCGGAGCAGACGCAGTATTATTTCCTGTCCGGCTTCACGGCAAAACTGGCCGGCACGGAGCGCGGCATCACGGAGCCGACGCCGACCTTCTCCGCCTGCTTCGGTCAGGCGTTTCTGGAGCTGCACCCGACCAAGTACGGCGAGGAACTCGTGAAGCGCATGAAGCAGAGCGGCGCGAAGGCATATTTAGTGAACACTGGGTGGAACGGCACGGGCAAGCGCATCTCCATCAAGGACACCCGTGGCATTATCGACGCGATTCTGAACGGTGATGTGCTGAAGGCGCCGACGAAGAAGATTCCGATCTTCGACTTCGAGGTTCCGACCGCGCTGCCGGGCGTCGACCCCGCCATCCTCGACCCCCGTGACACCTACAAGGCTGCGTCCGAGTGGGAAGCGAAGGCAAAGGACCTCGCGGAGCGTTTTATCAAGAACTTCAAGAAGTATGAGGGCAACGACGCCGGCAAGGCGCTGGTCGCCGCCGGGCCGAAGCTGTAAGATGTCCGCGGGTGCGATGAATTAACCCAAAAGGCGTAGGCCGGAAAATCGTAAACCACAACAGGGGGACGCTCAAAGGCGCCCCCCTTTCTTTGCGGGTTTTAGCCAATCAGCGCCAGGGCAAAGTCGTTGACGTTCGTCCCCGTCGGCCCTGTCATAAGGAAGGCGTCCACGGCCTTGAGCGCGGTGTAGGCGTCGTTGTCCTTCAAAACCTCCGGGATGCTGAAGCCCGCCTCCTTCAGCCGCTCCGCCGTCCCACCGTCCACAATGCCGCCCGCCGCATCCGTGGGGCCATCTGTCCCGTCGGAGCCAACAGAGGCGATCACGGCGCCCTCAAGCCCCGCGATGCCGTTCGCCGCCGAGAGGGCAAGCTCCTGGTTGCGCCCTCCCTTCCCTTTGCCCGTGAGGTGCACCACGGTCTCGCCGCCCGCGATGACTGCGCAGGGGGCCTTCAGCGGCCGGCCTGAGAGCCGCGCCTCACGCGCCACGGAGGCCAGGAACGAGCCCGCGTCCCGCGCCTCGCAGGAAAGCGTGGTGGTCAGGAGGAGCGGCGCGTATCCCAGATCTCCGGCGGCCTTCATCGCGGCCGCACAGAGGGCCGAAACGCTGCCCGTCACGACGGCAGTCACGTTGTCCAGCGCTTTGGGGGTCTCACGCCCCAGGACGTCAAGCAGTTCCGGGCGGAGCGAGAGCCCGTATTTTTTAACAATATTCAGCGCCTCCGCTGAAGTGGAGCTATCAGGCCACGCGGGCCCGGAGGCGATGCTGTCCAGACGGTCGCCCAGCACGTCCGAGAGCACGGTCATAAAGACGTGCGCCGGCGCGCAGAGCTGGGCAAAGCGCCCGCCTTTGACCGACGAGAGGTGCTTGCGGATCGTGTTGATCTCCACGATGTCGGCCCCGCAGCCCAGGAGCTGGCTCGTCACGTCCGCCATGTCCTCAAGGGACACGCCCTCAGCCGGCAGCTCAAAGAGGGCGGAGCCGCCTCCTGAGACGAGGAACAGCACCGTATCATCCGGCCCCAGCCCCCGCACGTGGCGCAGGAGGGCTTCCGTCCCCTTGATCGTGTTTTCGTCCGGGACGGGGTGCCCTGCCTCGAAGATCTCCAGCCCGGGGATATCCCCCATCGAATGCTCATACTTCGTGACGGCAGCCCCCGTTATCCCTGGTCCCAGGATGTCCGCCGCAGCCCTGGCCATGCGCCACGCGCCCTTGCCAATCGCGGTCACGACGATCCGCCCGCCCTTTTTGCGGAGCGCGGCGAAGTCCTCGCGCTGCAGAGCCTCCTTGACGGCCGACTCAGGCAGCACGGCGTCAATCGACCGCCGGACGATCTCCAGGGCATCCTCACGCAGTTTACTCATCCTTCTGCACCTCCTGCAATGGCTCTTCGTCCTTTTATTATAGTATGAGACCTCTTACTGGTGAACGAAGTTCCTTGACAAAGTTTTCCCCGCGTGGCACCATAGAGTTCAGCGACATCGGGGGAGCTTTTGCTGAGAGGAGGCCCCGCGGCCTCGACCCTGGAACCTGAACCGGACAATGCCGGCGTAGGAAGATGCTCAGCTCCGCGTTGAGACTTCCTCCATTATGTTATGTTTACGCCTGTTTATTCATTTTCTTGAGGAGGGCTTTTCGATGTCAAGTTCACCGCGTTCCACGATCGTGCCCATGGTGGAGGGGGCTCTTTGCATTGCCCTCGCCGAGGCGCTGTCCAAGGTCAACCTGTTTCTGCTGCCTCAGGGCGGCTCTCTGGACCTGGGGCTTGCCCCCCTGCTCCTTTTTGCCTGGCGGCGAGGCATGAAATGGGGGTGCGGCGTCGGGGCGCTGGCCGGGATTGTGAAGATACTTCTGGGAGGATACATCCTTAACCCCCTTCAGGCCGTCCTAGACTACCCCATCGCCTACGCATGTACCGGCCTGGCGGCCATCTTCCCATGGGGGATATTGGGCAGGATCATCGGGGTCATCCTGGCAGCGATGGGGCAGATCGGCTGTCACGTGGCGTCCGGCGCAATCTTCTTTGCGCAATATGCTCCGGAGGGGCAGGACCCCTGGCTCTACTCCCTGGCCTACAACGTGCCCATCATCTCCCTGAAGTACGCCGCATCAACCATCGCAGCCTGGCTGCTGTGGAGAGCCCTTGAGAAAGTCCTGCCCAGCGGGAGGGGACGCGCTTGATTTCAGGCGGTCTGAGCTTGGAGGGATAGGCATGAAATCTGGCGCCACAAGCAACCGCGAGCTTTTTGAGGAGTTCTCTATCCCAAAGGCCCTCGCGACGTTGGCTGTCCCAACGATCGTCGGGCAGTTAATCGTCCTGGTCTACAGCCTGGCGGACACGTTCTTCATCGGGCGCACAAACAACCCTCTGATGGTGGCGGGCGTCTCGCTGATCCTTCCGGTTTTTAATATCTCCATCTCGCTGGCGGCGCTGGTCGGCGTGGGAGGAGGTACCTTGATCTCCCGCCTGCTGGGCGTGGGCCGGGAGGAGGCAGCCCGGAAGGTCAGCTCCTTCAGTATCGCCCTGTCCATTCTGGTGTCCGCGCTGTTCTCCGCGGGCATGGCCGCGTTCATGGACCCCATCCTGCAGATCCTGGGTGCGAGCAGCGACACCCTGGCTTACGCGCGCCAGTACTCGTTCTGCGTCATCGTTGCCGGGACGGTTCCCACCGTGCTGTCCCTGACGCTGAGCCACCTCCTGCGGAGCGCCGGCTGCGCGAGACAGGCCGGGTTCGGCATCTCGATGGGGGGACTCGTCAATATCGCCCTGGATCCCCTGTTCATGTTCGTGCTGCTGCCCGCCGGCATGGAGGCCGCGGGCGCTGGGGTGGCCACCCTGCTCTCGAATATCCTTGCCTGTGCCTACTTCCTGCTGACCTTCTACCGCATGAGGGGCTCAATTCCTCTCTCCCTGTCGCCTCGCGTGGGGCTGCCCGGCCGGGCGGAGGTCCGCTCGCTCTTCTCCGTGGGCTTTCCCGCCGCGCTCGCGACGCTCCTCTTCGACCTTGCGTACATTGTCATCGACAAGCTGGCCACGGGCTATGGGGATATCCCCCTGGCGGCCATTGGGATTGTCCTGAAGGCGGAACGTCTGCCCCTCAACGTGGGCATCGGCATCTGTCAGGGGATGGTGCCCCTCGCGGCCTATAACTACTCGGCGGGGAACCTCGGCCGGATGAGGGAGGCCGTGCGTTTCTCGCGTCTCACCGGGCTGGCCGTCGGAGTGGCCAGCGTCCTGATGTATGAGCTCCTGGCCCCAGGTATCCTGCGCCTGTTCATCGCGGACGCCGAGACCGTGAGGCTGGGAACGGACTTCCTCCGCATCCGCTGCGTCGCGACGCCCCTCATGTTCCTGTGCTTCCACATGGTCCATCTCTTCCAGGCCCTGGGGCAGGGGAGACGGGCGCTCCTCCTGGGGGTCATGCGTTGGGCGGGCTTCAACATCCCCCTGCTGTATCTGTTCAACGCGCTCATAGGGATGTACGGCATCGTGTGGACGCAGAGTATCGCCGACGTTATGACCGTGGCCTTCTCCTTCTGGGTGTACCACCGCTTTGAGCGCAGCCTCGTCAGGAAGGGATAAATCTCAGACGCGGTTACGCTCTGCCTCTTGGACTAACGCGGCGGTTGTGTTATCCTAATCTATGCTGAT
>JAFUYV010000025.1 GCA_017476945.1 Fretibacterium sp. | reverse complement strand
ACCCTGCCTTTAACTTCTATGAGGTCTCGCCACGCGGACACGGACAAGCGCACCATGCCCGACGATGGCCGCGAGATGACGCTGGAGGATATCAAGACGTTCATCGGAACCCGTATTCAGACGGCCCCGGGCCCGGGGAAATCCCTGCACATACCCTTGCTCAACGGCAAGACAAAAGCCGTGCCCTATTGGGGGGCCGCCCGGAACAACACGGAGGAGCTTCTGCTGTTTAGCGTTAAGAATAAGTTGAAGGGCATGACGCCAAAGGATAAGGCCCGCGAAATCATGAAGTACGCCGTCTGCATGGAGATTGTGTCCTTCCGCTCAAACAACGAGGTGGGAGTGCCGGAGGCGCTGGATAAGTGCTGGACGGAGTTCATGCGGCATATTTTGGCGCAGGCCGCCGCCGCGGTCTTTGTCCTCGTCGGCGACAAGGCGCGGGAAAAGTTTATCCGTCAGGCGGTCACGGACGGCGCGAAAAAGGCCCGGAAGGCGCTGGACGCTGGAGAAATCTACCCGTACGCCATTGGCGGCAAAACGCGCTCCGTCGTCTGCGTGAAGGTGAACCAGGGCAAAATGCGCCGCTTCTCCGGCTATTTCCCAAAGGCGACGCGGAGGGCGCTGGAGGCCGAGGTGGCGAAGACGCTCAGTCCGGCGAACTGAGGAAAGCCTTTTGCAAAAAAGACAAAAGAGCCGGGCGGGTTTTCTGCGTCTGGCCCTTTTTTTATTATATAATATAGGCGGCATGAGTTCCTAAAATATCGTGTGGGAGGTTTTTGAATGCCAAAAGTTCGCATTACTGAGACAGCATTGAGGGACGCGCATCAGTCCCTGATCGCCACAAGGATGAGCACGGAGGACATGCTGCCCATCCTTGACAAGATGGACGAGGCCGGCTATTGGGCTCTGGAGATGTGGGGCGGCGCGACGTTCGACAGTTGCATGCGCTTCCTGGACGAGGACCCATGGGAGAGGCTCCGCCTCATCCGCGCCCGCATCAAGAACGCCAAGCTCCAGATGCTGCTCCGCGGGCAGAACCTTGTGGGTTACCGCCACTATGCGGACGACACCGTGCGCGAGTTCGTTAAAAAGGCTGTGGGTAATGGCATCGACATCATCCGCGTGTTCGACGCGCTGAACGACCTCCGCAACGTCGAGATCGCCGCGGACCAGGTGAAGAAGGAGGGGGCGCACCTTCAGCTCTGCATGAGCTACACGCTGTCGCCCGTCCACACGCTGGACTCTTTCGCCAACATGGCCCAGCAGATGAAGGAGATGGGGGCGGATTCCATCGCCATCAAGGACATGGCGGGCCTGCTGAACCCTGTGGACTGCGCCAAGCTGGTCAAGGCGATCAAGGCGAAGGTGGACCTGCCCATCGAGTTGCACAGCCACTACACCACCGGCCTTGCCAGCATGACGTACTTCGCGGGCATCGAGGCCGGAGCGGAGGTCATCGACACGGCCATCTCGCCCTTCGCGCTGGGCACCAGCCAGCCGCCCACGGAGTCCATGGTCGCGGCCCTCGCCAACAGCGAGTGGGACACGGGCATCGACATTGAGAAGCTCCTGCCCGTGTGCGAGCACTTCAAGAAGCTCCGCGAGAAGTATAAGAAGCTCCTCCCGGCCATCGCGGGCGTCAACATCAATATCCTGCGCTATCAGATCCCCGGCGGCATGTACTCCAACCTCGTCAACCAGCTCAAGGAACAGAACGCGCTGGACAAGCTGGAGGACGTGTTGAAGGAGGTCCCCGTGGTGCGCGAGGCGATGGGCTTCCCGCCCCTCGTCACGCCCAGCAGTCAGATGGTCGGCACCCAGGCGGCCCTGAACGTCCTGACGGGCAAGCGCTGGAAGGTTATCCCCAAGGAGATCCGCCAGTACTTCCTGGGCTACTACGGTCAGCCGCCCGCGCCCGTGGACAAAGAGGTCCAGAAGCTGGCCATCGGCGACGAGGAGCCCATCACCTGCCGCCCCGGCGAGAAGATCGCGCCGGAGATGGAGCAGGCCCGCAAGGACGCGGAGCCCTGGGCCACGCAGCCTGAGGACGCGCTGACGTGGGTGATGTTCCCGCAGGTCGCCAAGGACTTTCTGCCGAAGAAGTACGCCAGGGTCCATAAGCGCGACGTGGGCCTTCAGGAGCAGGAGCACGAGGCGGCTTACCCGGTATAAGCAGGGGGACAGAGACGAGCACTATGGAGGAATACGCGCCAAAACAGGGGAGCGGGGCGCTGGCCCTGAAGGGCGCGGGCGGATACGCTGAAGATGTCCCGTTGTCAGGGGCGGAGGTCTTGTCGCGCCTTTTGGGGCTGCACGACGAAAACCTTCAGGCGATTGAGGCCCGGTACCCTGTTTCCCTGTCTGTGCACGAGGGGGCCGTTCGTGTGAGCGGCCCCGATGAGGAGCCGGTGAAAATCGCTGCCCATCTGCTGCGGGAGCTATCCGCGGTGGCGGCGAAGGGACATGAGATCCTGGCCGCTGATGTCCGTCGCGCGATGGACGCCTTGGCTGAGGGGCGCGAGCTGAGGCTGGACTCGCTTTACTCCGAGGTCGTCTGCACGACGGCGCGGGGCAAGCCCATCCGGGCTAAGACCGCGGGCCAGAGGGCCTACATCCGCGCCATCCGGCAGAACGAGATCCTCTTTGCCGTGGGCCCTGCCGGGACGGGCAAGACGTATCTGGCGGTCTGCGAGGCCGTCTCCATGCTCAAGGAGGGGCGGGTGAGCCGCGTCGTCCTGGTGCGTCCGGCCGTCGAGGCGGGGGAGAGCCTGGGCTATCTTCCCGGCGACCTGCGCGAGAAGGTGGAGCCCTACGTCCGCCCCCTCTACGACGCCTTCTACGAGCTCCTCTCCCCGGAGCGCTTCGCCCGCTATGTGGAGAAGGGCGTCATCGAGATCGTCCCCCTGGCCTATATGCGGGGCCGGACGCTCAATGACAGCTTTATCATCCTTGACGAAGCGCAGAACACCACCCCGCCGCAGATGAAGATGTTCCTCACCCGTCTGGGCTTCGGCTCCAAGGCTGTGGTCACGGGGGACATCACCCAGATTGACCTTCCCAGGGGCTGCCCATCGGGCCTGCGGAGCGTGCGTGCCATTCTTCAGGGCATCGAGGGCGTCGGCTTTTTTGACCTGACGGACGCGGACGTTGTCCGTCACGAGATTGTGCAGAAGATCGTCCGGGCTTATGAGCGTTACGAATACTTGCAGGGGGCAGCCCCCCGCGGGGCGCGGGCAGAGCTTCGGGACGCCGGGAAAGGTCCAGAATGAAGAAGATAGAGCAGAGCGTGTTGCGCGCTCATGTCCCCTCGTTCAGCGTGCCTCAGTATTTTTTTCCCCTCCTCGCCCTGCTGGCCGTGGGGGCGGGCGTTGTGTTGTTCCAGTGGGGCTTCCTGAACAGCCGTCAATACAGCTTTGCCGTTGGGGAGCCGGCCCCTCAGACCTATCGGGTTGTTGCCCCCATGAGCTACGAGGATCACACCGCGACGGAGGCCCTGAAGGGCATGGCCAACGACAGCATTGTGGGCGTCACCGTGCGCGACCTGTCGGCCAAGGCCCGGCTTCAGAGGCGGCTTGAGTCCCTCAGCTCCATGACGGACGCCGCGCAGGTTCAGGCGCACATGCCTCACGTGCCCGAGGCCCTCCTGGAGGCCATTGCGCGGCTGGATGAGACGGCGCGGGCCCGGCTGCTGAACCTGACCTCTGAGGTGGGGAACGCCTACATCGAGCGTCTGGAGGCCGAGAACGTCTTTATGGACAGCGCGGCGGAGACCACCCTGCTCTGGGAGGAGATCGGCCGCAGGGTCCCATCGGTGGACGAGGCAAACCTGGTCTATCAGATCCTGGCGAAGTTGGGAAATCTGAACTTCCGCACGGACGCGGACCTGACCAGCAGCGTGAAGCAGACGGCGATGGAGAACATCCCCTCCATTGAGCGGCGCCTTGAGCTTGGGGACGTCATCATCAGCCGTGGGGAGACCGTCTCGGCGCAGCACGCCGCCCTGCTGCGCCTTCAGGGGTACACGGAGGACGTGTTCCCCTTCACGCAGCTTTGCATCGTCCTCATCCTGGTGCTGTTCCTGCCCCTCTGGTTCGGCGTCTTTGGCCGTGACTTCGGGGGGATGCCGCCCCCTCCCTGGAGGTGCGTCGCGTTCGTCATCGCCATCGCGTGGCTGGGGGAGCTGCTGGCCGCCCATCTTCACATCGCCGGGGCGGGGCTCCTGCCCGCGGTCCTGATCTCCTGCCTCTGCCTTCCCGGGGCCCTCGCCTTCGGCGCCGCGCTGGTGGGGACGGCATCGGGGGCCTTCCTCATGACGGGCTTCGCGATATCCGATATCCTGTTGCTGCTGGGCATGGCGATCTTCGCCTCGACGGTGGGCTTTTACAGGCTCCGCCGGCTTGACTCCCGGAGGCAGGTGACGCACCGGGCCTTTTGGCTGACGGTCCTGCTGGTCCTGCTTCGGGTGGCGCTGCAGTGGCTCCAGGACCTGCCTCTGAACGCGGCCTCGTGGGACTTTTGGCTGGACTGCGGCAGCTATATCGTCACGGAGTTCCTGGGGACGCATATCGTCCTGATGCTGCTCCCCTCGGTGGAGGAAGCCCTTGGGGTGCTCTCCATCCTTCGGCTGAGGGAGCTCAGCCACCCGTCAAGCCCCCTCCTGCGCACGCTCCAGCGGGAGGCGCCGGGGACCTACCTGCACTGCATCACGATAGCGACGCTGGCCGAGCCAGTCGCGTT
>JAFUYV010000201.1 GCA_017476945.1 Fretibacterium sp. | reverse complement strand
CCTCCCGCCGCAGGAGCAGCGCCTGAACCTCCGGCCTCTCATAGAGCTCAGGGTGCGCCAAAAGCGCCGCCGGCGTGACGCCCAGCGCATGGCAGGCCAGCCACCGACGCTCGGGAGGGGCCACTCCCCACAGAGGAGGATTCGCCGGCTGGGGCGCATGGAGGCGCCCGCTTTCAGCCGGCCGCCGTTCCTGATGGTTCAACTACCCCTCCAGGTTTTGCAGCTTCTGGGTCTGCTCCGCGAGGATCATCGCGTCAATCATCTCGTAGAGGTCACCGTCGAGGTAGGTGTCCAGCTTGTAGAGCGTGAGGTTGATGCGGTGATCCGTGATGCGGTTCTGGGGAAAGTTATAGGTTCGCACACGCTCGGAGCGGTCGCCGGAGCCGATCATCCCCCGGCGCTCGGAGGCCAGCTCGGAGTTCTGCTTCTGCTGCTCCAGGTCGTAGAGCTTCGCCTTGAGGTAGGACATGGCCCGCGCCCGGTTCTTGATCTGCGAGCGCTCGTCCTGGCACGTCACGACGATGCCCGTGGGCAGGTGGGTTATGCGCACGGCGGAGTCGGTCATGTTGACGTGCTGTCCGCCCGCGCCGCTGGAGCGGTAGGTGTCGATCTTCAGGTCCTCCAGGCGGATCTCCACCTCCACGTCGTCCACCTCCGGCATCACCGCCACCGTCGCCGCCGACGTGTGGATGCGGCCGCTGGCCTCCGTCACCGGCACACGCTGGACGCGGTGAACGCCGCTCTCATACTTCATCTTGCTGTACGCGCCCTTGCTGTCGATCCTGAAGATGACCTCCTTGTAGCCCCCGATGCCGGCGGTGTTGCTGCTGCTGTCGATGACCTCGATCTTCCAGCGCTGGCGCTCGCAGAAGCGCGTGTACATGCGGAACAGGTCCGCGGCGAAGAGCGTCGCCTCGTCCCCGCCCGTCCCCGCGCGGATCTCAACCACGACGCTTTTTTCATCGTTGGGGTCCTGGGGAAGGAGCAGAAGGGTCAGCTCCTTTGTGAAGTTCTCCACCCTGGGCTCCAATCCGGCAAGCTCCTCTTTCGCCAGGGCCTCCATCTCCGGATCCCCGCCCTTCGCCAGCTCCCGCGCCTCCTCGATGTCCGCCAGAGCCTTGCGGTACTCCCGGTACTTCTCCACGACGGGCTCGAGCTGAGCGCGCTTCTTCCCCAAAAGCTGGAGTTCCTTCGGGTTGGAGGCGGCGGCCGGGTCGGCCATTTTTTTCTCCGTCTCCAGGAATTCCTGCTCGATGGCCTGAAGTTTGGGTTCGATGTTCATGGCGTCTACTCCTTATCCAGAGCGATATTCAGCGAGGCCAGCGCGACCTCCGCCTGGCCCAGGTCCGGCTCCCGCGTCGTCAGGTACTGAAGGGAGAGGAGGGGGCTGATCAGCACACGGCCCACGATGCCCTTCGAGGCAAAGCGGATGATCTCGTAGGAGATGCCAATCACCAGGGGGATCAGCAGCACGCGCGCGCCCACCTGCGCCCAGAACCCTCCGCCCGACGCGACGACGAACGCCTTGACGGGGGAAAACACCGCGATGCTGACGATGACGGCGACCAAAAGGAACGACGTACCGCAGCGCGGGTGGATGCGGGAGCAGGTCAGGATGGTCTCCGGCGTCATCTCCAGCCCGCCCTCAAAGGCGTTGATGGTCTTGTGCTCGGCCCCGTGGTAGCGGAAGACCTGCTGGATATCCGGCCACAGCCCAATGGCCGCGATGTAACCGACGAAGACCACGGCCCGCACGACGCCCTCCAGAACGTTGACCCAGAGCGCCGAGAGGCCCCACAGCCGCGCCGCCAGCCCGGCCGCCCACAGCGGCAGCGCGATGAACAGCCCCCCCACGGCCAGGACGGCCACCACGACGGTGAGGGCGATGTCCTTGAAGGTCATGGTCTCCTCTTCCTCCTCCAGGGCGATCTCCGCCGAGCGGGACAGGGCTTTGAAGCCCGTCGCCATCATCTCACACATGACCACCATGCCGCGCAGCAGGGGCAGCTTCCACGGCAGGCGCTTGGTGCGCGAGCTGTTGGGCCAGTGTTCCTTAAAGATATCCCCGCCCGGCCGGCGGACGGCTAATCCCCAGCGGGCCTCGCCCTTCATCAGGACGCCCTCAATGACGGCCTGCCCCCCGACGGGGAGCCGTTGGCCCGTTTCTGCCGCAGGACGCTTCGCCTCCTCGGTGAAAAGGTTTGCGGCCAAAGCAAAAATTTGTAATAATCTAATCTTCATAGAGTCCTTATTGATTCCCCTGTCCTTTAGATAAGGACAATCCCCCGGCAAGCTGTCGGGGGCTCTCCTCAGTAAATCGCTCGCGCCGCGAGGCTGTTGAACCGCGCTGCCGCAGTCCGCGTCTATTGTATCACAGGCGCTTAAAGTCCGTTTTGCTTTCTGAGGCGGTCAACTGGCTGGACCCGCTTCCTCCCCGGCCAGCAAATCCTCCATATCCCTGTACGGCCTTCCGCAGGGCCTGGCCTCCCCGCAAAGCCGTGGGCCCGTTCCTGCCGCAGGGCCAAAGATGCAGGATGGCCCTGCCTTCTCGAACAACACCGGGGCCACGCGGCGACACTCCGCCAGCATCAGGCGCGCCAGGCCACGGATCTCCCACTGGGCCCGGCGGCACAGGCGCAGGCGGAAGAAGTGGTGCAGCTCCCGCGCGTTCATCGTCAACACCAGGCGCGTCTCCCAGCCGTGGGGCAGGATGAACCGCGCGTCCTCCGCCGGGACCCCCATCGCCGTCAATGCCTGGTAGACGGCGTGGGCAGCCTGGGCCTGCCGCCTGAAAATATCCGCCGCCTCTGGGACAGCCGCGACAGAGGGCGGCACAACCACGTCCTCCCCGCCATCCATCTTCACGTAGCGCTGGCTCTGCTGGCTGAAGCTGGCCATGCGATGCCGCACAAGCTGGTGCGAGGCCACGCGGCTCAGCCCATCCACGCCGAAGGTGAAGGAGACATGCTCGAAGGTAGAGAGGTGCCCGCTCGTCCACAGATGCTCAATCAACCCCCTGGAGAGTTTTTCCTCCTCGCCCTTCAGCAGGTCCGCCGCCGCCGTGTCGCGATAGCACAAGCGCGCCGCGGCCGCCACCAGCGCGTCCGGGTCCGGGGTGTGCGCCAAAAGGGTAACGGTACAAGCCATAGTCTTTCACCTCGTTCAGAACGTAGATAACACTTGGGGACAGGAGCTGCCCCGCGGCCAGCGGCAAAAGAGGATTTCAAGGGGCCCTTTCCCCATGAGCTTAAAGGAGGGGGCAGGCCGCCCTTCCCCCTGGGCTTAAATCCGGGGGGTTCAGGGGGTGCGCCCCTCCCCCTGAGCTTAAATCAAAAAGGGGCCGAAGCCCCTTTAACGACACCCTTTGTCCGGTTAGACGTCGGTCTTCTGGCCGTAGTTGATGCCCTGGTACTTCTTCTGGAACTTCTCCAGGCGCCCGGCCTCCGAGAGGACGCGGCCTCGCTTGCCGGTGTAGAAGGGATGGCACTGGGAGCAGACGCCCACGCGGATCTCCTTCATCGTGGAGCGCGTGGTGAAGGTGTTGCCACACGCGCAGGTCACTTTGCACTCCTGGTACTCGGGATGAATATCCTTTTTCATCGTTGACACCTCCCGCCCGGCCTAGTGGCGCAGGCCCAGCCGCTCAATCAGCGAACGGTAACGGTTGAAATCCTTGTCGCGAAGGTAGCGGAGGAGCTTGCGGCGGCTCCCGACCATCTTCAGGAGCCCGCGGCGGGAGTGAAAGTCCTTCTTGTGGACCTTCAGATGCTCCGTCAGCTCACGGATGCGCTCGGTCAGCACCGCGACCTGCACCTCCGGGGAGCCCGTGTCGGACTCGTGGGTCCGGTACTCTGCGATAATAGACTGCTTCTTGTCCTTCTGGATCATTGAACGTAGCCACCTCTGTCATTATGATGATTGCCGCCAGCCCGGACGTCCGTCAACCCGCCCGGAGACAAAAGGGCAGGCGATCCACGACGGGACCCTGAGCACGGGGCCGAGTGGTATATTAGCATCGCGCCCCGTTCCGCGCAAGGGCCTCGTCCGGGAGGTTCGAGGGGGCCTTCTCCGAGTCAAATTCGGGCACCGCACCCCACTCCGCGCAAGCCCGATTCAGTCGTATATCCCGCGCTTGGCGAGCTCCGCCTGGGCAGGCTCATGTCCCTGGGCCGCGGCCCGTCGGAACCATTCAATGGCCTCCCATTGGTCCCCGGCAACCCCTTCCCCATGGGAGTACATCAGGCCGAGCTGGTACTGCGCACCCGCCTCCCCCCTCTCGGCAGCCTGAATGACCTCCGGGGCATCCTCCTCGTTGCGGCGGCGCCTGAGCGCGTACTCGAACGACGAGATGTTGCCGTTGTCCCGCGCGTAGCCCACGGCCATGCGCCCCCCCTCGTCCCGAACGTTAACGTCAGCCCCGGCATCAAGCAAGGCGGCAATGACCGCCGGGTTATTGTTGAGCCCCGCGGAGAACATCAGCGCCGTCTGGCCGTGGCTGGTCCGGGCATTGACGATGGCCCCCGCGTCCACCAAAATAGCGATGATATCCGCGTTCTTGTTAAACGCGCCGGCCATCATCAGCGCCGTCCAGCCGCTCTTGTCCTTCGCGTTGACGTCAGTTCCGGTGCTGAGCAGGACAGCGACGACGCCGGGGTTCCTGTTCGCCCTCGCGGCCACCATCAGGGCTGTCCTGCCGTTGGCATCTACCGCCCTGGCGTCGGCCCCGGCGTCAAGCAGGAGGGGGACGATGGAGGGGTTCGGGTTCCCGGCAATGGCATACATCAGCGCCGTTACGCCCTCGTTGTCCTTGGCGTTTGCGTCCGCTCCCGCGTCGAGCGCGTCAATGATCTGCTGCTCACGGCCGGAGCGGCAGATCTCAAGGAATCCGGCAGCGTCATCCACCCCCCAGGCGGGAAGCGCCAGCGCCGCAGCACACCACCATGCCAGCGGCAAGGCCAACATCGCCACAAGCCTCATCTTCACCTGGTACATCCCCCCTTAAAATCTTCCTTTAAGCAATTTCAAGTGTATAATTATACAACAGCATAATGCGGGATAAAAGGGCAAGGGGGCGGTCAAGACGAGACGTCTGTTTTACAACGGAGGCATCCTGGCGGAGGAAGGCCCTGTCGCGCGTGGATATGTATTGGTGCGCGATGGCGTCGTCGCCGCTGTGGGCGAGGGGGAGTATCCTGGCGGCCTGCCGGGAGGCGTGGAGGGGTTCGACCTTGAGGGACGGTGGCTCTCGCCGGGGTTCATCGACGGGCACGTCCATGGCGGCGGGGGCTGTGACTTCATGGACGGCACGCCGGAGGCTATCGTCACGGCCGCGCGGCTTCATCTGTCCCATGGGACGACGACCCTCTGCCCCACGTCCTTGGCCTGCGGCGACGAGGCGCTGTTCGCCTTCCTCGACGCCTTCGCCGAGGCGAAAACGCTGAAGGCCAACATGCCCCATCTGCACGGCGTCCACCTGGAGGGGCCCTACTTTTCCCCGGCCCAGGCGGGGGCCCAGCCGCCGGAGCATATGACAAAGCCCTTCCCCGACCACTTCCGCAGGGTGCTGGAACGGGGGCGGGGGAACATCGTCCGGTGGTCGTCCGCGCCGGAGGTGGAGGGCGTGCTGGAGCTGGGGGACGAGTGCGCCCGGCTTGGCATTCTGCCCTCCATCGCTCACACGGACGCGGACTATGATTTGATCCGCCGTGCCATGGACCACGGCTACCGTCACCTCACCCATTTTTACTCCGGGATGTCCATGCTGCACCGGAAGGACGGTTATCGCATCCTGGGTGCGGTGGAGGCGGGCTACCTGCTGGACGGCCTGCACGTCGAGCTCATCGCCGACGGGGTGCATCTGCCGCCCCCGTTGCTGCGCCTCATCCTGAAGTGTAAGGACCACGGGCACATCACGCTCATCACGGACGCCATGCGCGCCGCCGGGATGCCGGAGGGCCCGTCGGTGCTGGGGCCCTTGAAGGGCGGGCATCCAGTCGTTGTGGAGGACGGCATCGCGAAGATGCCCGACCGCAAGTGCTTCGCAGGGAGCGTCGCCACCGCGGATCGACTGGTCCGCGTGATGGTGCGGGAGGCGGGGCTGTCCCTGTGGGAGGCCGTGCAGCTGGCCAGCCTGAACCCGGCAAAATTGCTTGGCATCGACGGCAAAACCGGCAGCATCGCCCCAGGCAAGGCCGCAGATTTACTGGTGCTCGACGAAGAGGATATCCGCGTCCGCCAGGTCTTTGTGGACGGGGAAGCGGCGGGCAACCCATAAAATCATAAAAATTCAGCAAAAATTTAGAGGGAGGACTTTTCATCATGGAGATATCCGTATACCGCACGGCGCGCGAGATGGCCGGTATGGCCGCGGCCCACATCGCCGGAGCGCTCATTGGGACCATCGAGACGCAGGGCAGCGCGCGGCTGCTGCTCTCCACAGGGGCGTCGCAGTTTGAGATGCTGGAGGAGCTCGTCTCCTACCACGACGTGGACTGGGGCAAGGTGACGATGTTTCACCTGGACGAGTACGTGGGGCTGCCGGAGAGCCACCCCGCCTCGTTCCGGCGCTACCTTAAGGAACGGTTCACCAGCCGCGTGCCCCTTGGGGAGGCCGTGTTCGTCGATGGAGAGGGCGACGTGGACGCGCATATCGCCGAACTGGCCCACCGAATCCAGGAGGCCCCCATTGACGTAGGCGTTGTGGGCATCGGCGAGAACGGGCACATCGCCTTCAACGATCCCCCCGCGGACTTAGTCGCGGAGGCCCCCTACGCCGTTGTGACCCTGGACGCCCGCTGCCGCCAGCAGCAGGTGGGCGAGGGATGGTTCCCCACCGTGGACGACGTGCCGCAGCGCGCTATCTCCATGACCGTGCGGCAGATATTGAAGTGCCGCTCCATCGTCAGCGTCGTCCCCCACGCCGTCAAGGCCGAGGCCGTCCGCCGCACCCTGACGGAGCCCGTCAGCCCCGCCACCCCCGCCACCGCGCTCAAGACACACCCGTCCTGGACCCTCTACTTGGATGCGGAGTCCGCCGCGGGCGTCATTTACTACATTTAATCGCTTTAATCGCTCGCGGCGCGTGCCTGAGCGCCGCCGGCACCTTGTGCCCTGCGGGTACGGGTATAGCGCCTCTCCTCTCTGAGGGCGGGCTGCCGCGTCACCGCGGGGCTGATTGTGGCCTGTGGTACAATGAGGACCGTTACGCAAGCCAATCATAATGATTTGGAGGTCTGACAGATGGCAATCAACTTTTTGGACCTTTTGGGCTCGGTGGCGCAGGGCGGCATGACGGGCTCCTCCAGCGGCAGGATGCAGAGCGCGGCTTCCTCCCTGGGCTCCCTGACCTCACTTCTGGGGGGCGCGGTGTCCTCGTCGGGCGGCGCGGGCGGGCTCCAGAGCCTGCTCGACGGGCTGATGGGCGGCGGGCAGTCCGTGCTGAACCGGGCGGGTCAGGCCGCCGGCGGCAAGGATAACCTCGCAGCGGCGGGCATCGGGGCGCTCCTGGGTGCGCTGACGGGCAAGCAGGGCAGCAGCACTGCTATGAACGGCCTCGGCGGGGGGATGATGGGTCTCCTGGGCATGATGGCTTACAAGGCCTTGATGGGCTCCGGCCAGGAGGCCGCTTCCTCCGGGATAGCCTCAGGGGCGGTCTCTGCCCCCCGCGTGACGGAGCAACAGATCGCCAGCGACGCGGAAATCATCCTTACGGCCATGATCGACGCGGCCAAGGCGGACGGCCAGGTTGACGCGGAGGAGCTGAACCGCATCACCGGCCGCCTGAAGTCCACGGGCGCGGGGCAGGAGGGGTTGAACTACGTCGTCGCCCAGCTCCAGGCCCCCATGGCGACGGAGAAGATCGTCAGCGCCACGCGCGGACGCCCTGAGCTGGCCGCCCAAGTCTACTCAGCGTCGCTGATGGCTATTGAGGTGGACACCCAGGCGGAGAGGGCCTATCTCGACCGCCTCGGCAAGGCGATGGGCCTGTCCGCGAGCGTCATCCGCAACATCGAGCAGCTCGTGGGGATGAAAGAAAAAAGTATTTAGTCGCTCACGCCGCGAGGCTGGCAGTCGCTCACGGCCGGCGGGGAAACGGGCGCATGACTGACTTAATTGCTTATGCCGCGAGGCCGGCGCCGGACCATCCCCTCTCCGAGAGCAGGCTGCCGCGGGGTTGACCGCGTGCCGGATTCCATTGAACGCGAGGGCTGGGCATAAGCGTGCCCGCCCTCCTCGGAGCGGCAAAGCCCGTGAGGCCCGTTGAAACATCGTTTTCGCAAGGGTATAATACAAGGCAGTAACAATATTTATCAAGCCTGTAACCGGAGGCGGGGCGGATGGCATACTTGCTGAAAACCTCGGAGACGCGCGTCTGGCGTACTTATAGGGGCGGGGCTTCCCTGGACCGCTGGCAGGGCCGTGTGCAAAAACATTTCATTGCCCACGGCGCGAGGCTGGTCAGGGCGGACGGGATGTTCCCGGAGGATTGGGCCGCCAGCACCACCCGGGCCGTCAATCCAGGGCGCGAAGACATCGTTGAGGGGCTGAGCCGTGTCGTTGCGGGGCTTCCAGGGCTGGAGCCGGGGCAGGAGGGACCGTTGCTGGCGGACGTCATTGCTCAGGACCCGGCGGGCTTCCTGGGGGAGGCGCACGTCCGGCGCTTTGGCGTCCAGGCGGGCTTTCTGGTGAAGCTCATTGATGCCGGGGAGCGGCTCACCATCCAGGTTCATCCCGACCGGCAGTACGCCCGTGAGGTGCTGAACAGCTCCTACGGCAAGGCCGAGTCGTGGTATATCCTGGACAATGCCGGTGGAAAGGCGTGCCTCTACCTTGGGTTTAAGCCTGGCATCACGCGGGAGCGCTGGAAGAGCCTGTTCGAAGCCCAGGATATCGAAGGGATGCTCGCCTGCCTGCATCGGATAACCGTCCGGCCTGGCGATAGCTGGTTTGTCGCGGGCGGTGTGCCCCACGCCATCGGCGAGGGGTGCTTTCTGGCGGAGGTGCAGGAACCCACGGACTACACCATGCGGGTAGAGCTTGTAACGCCGGGAGGCCTTCACATTGACGAGCGCCAGTGCCATCAGGGCGTGGGCTATGAGAGAATGTTGGACTGCTTCCACTACGAGGGCCATACCCTCGAGGAGACGGAAGCCCTCTGGAAGGCTTGGCCCCGGCGGGAGCTGGAGTCCGAGAAGGGCGCCAGTTACGTGGACGCTCTCATCGACGGGCGGTTGACGAAGCTGTTCTCGCTGCGGGCGGTGGAGGTGCGGGATACGTTGACGCTGCCCTCCTCGGGACAGATGGGCCTCTTCATCACGATCTCCGGGGCAGGCGAGATGTTCTGTGGGGCGGAGCATCTGCCCATCCGTCAGGGCGAGGTCGTGGTGACGGGAGCCGGCGCGCCGGGGCTTCAAGTTCGTGGGGATCTGCGCCTGCTGTGGTGCCAGGGCCCGCGTGTTTAGCTGTATCAGCTTAGCGGATACCAGCCGGGCTTGCCCGGATGATATAAAAATCTCAGCGTTAGGGAGGAATTTTTTCGATGAGGAAGTACCTTGTTGCGGTAATCGCGCTCGTTCTGGGCGTGGCGATGAGCACGGCGGCCTTTGGCGCGGGCTACGAGCTGAAGATCTCCACCACCCAGACGGAGACCTCCATGATCTACGCGGGCCTTCAGGCCGCGGCGGATGAGATCATGGCGAAGACAAACGGCGACCTGAAGGTCACGATCTATCCGTCGTCTCAGCTTGGCGGTGAGGAGGACATGATCGACCAGGCCATCGCCGGGATCGGTGTGGCGGTGCTGACGGACGCCGGGCGTATGTCCAGCTATGTCAAGGACATCGGCATCTTCAATATGGCCTACTTCGTTGATAACTACGACGACGGGCTGAAGGTCATGGGCACTAATACATTCAAGGGCTGGACGGATGAACTTGTGGGCCAGGGCATCCGTGTCCTGTGCTTCAACTACTACGACGGCGCGCGTTCCTTCATGCAGAACAAGGAGATCAAGACCCCCGCGGAGCTGAAGGGACTCGTCACCCGCACGCCGGGCGCCGCTCCCTACAACGCCTCCATCAAGGCCATGGGCGCCACGCCGTACAACATCGCGTGGAGCGAGGTCTACAACGCCATTCAGACCAAGATGATCGACGCCTGCGAGGTCCAGTACACCTCCGCCGTCTCCACTCACATCTACGAGGTCTGCAAGTTCGTCACCAAGACCGAGCATATCAACCTCTTCAACTGCCTCATCTGCGGCGAGGCATGGTTCTCCAAGCTGCCGGACAACTACAAGCAGATCGTCCTGGAGGCGTGCTACAACAACGCGCTGGTCAACGCCCGCGCCATCGAGGCCGCCCAGGCCGATATGGAGAAGACCCTCGTTGACAACGGCATGACCATCACCAAGGTCGATAAGGGCCTCTTCAAGGACGCCGCCGCTGCCGCTTACGCGGAGCTGGGCTGGACAGAGCTGCGCCAGGCCATCTACAAGGAGGCCGGGCTGTAAACAGAAACGCTGGCAAGGGGGCCTTCCGCCCCCTTGCATCTCCTGTCCCGGGGGAGCGGAAGACCCCCCAGACCCTCATTTCATTCATTATCCCGGAGGAGCGCGATACTCCTATGAAAAAGCTCTACGAGAAATTTTGCGCGCTGGAGCAGTGGACGGCACTCCTGCTCCTGGCGGGTATTACTGTCTTGGTCTTCATCGCGGCGCTCGCCCGCACCTGCGGGTACCCCATCAACTGGGCCCAGGACGCGGCGTTGGTGATGTTCGCGTGGATGTGTTTCCTGGGCGGCGACATCGCTATCCGCACCACGGGCCTCATCGGCGTGGACCTCTTCGTCAAGATGTTCCCCAAGCCGGTCCAGAAGGTCCTCGACATCCTGTTCAAAATCCTTATTCTCGTCTTCCTGGCGGCGCTGGTCGTCTACGGCGGCCAGTACGTGAAGGGCTACGCCCGCCGCATGATCACTACGCTGAACATCTCCTACGCCTGGGTAACATCCTGCGTGCCGGCGGGGGCGTTCTTGATGTTTATCAACACGGCTATTAATCTCATTGAAGCGTTGAAGACTCCAACCAGCGAGTGGGGTGAAAGATAATGGGCACGGCAATTATCGTCTTCCTCGTGTTGCTGCTGCTGGGGATGCCGGTGGCCTTCGCCATAGGGATATCCGGCTTCTCGTTCTTTATCATGAAGGGGCTGCCGATGAGCATCCTGGTCCAGAAGTCCATCTCCACGACCCAGAGCTTCACCATGCTGGCCATCCCGCTGTTCATCCTGGCGGGAAACCTCATGAACGCCACGGGCATCACGCGGCGGCTGATGCGGCTGGCGGGCGTGCTGACGGGGCATATGTGGGGCAACATCGGCCAGGTCTCCTGCGTGCTGTCTACGCTCATGGGCGGCGTCTCCGGCTCCGCCGTGGCGGACGCAGCCATGGAGACCCGCATCCTGGGCCCGGAGATGACACGCCTGGGCTACGCCAAGGGCTGGGCCGCGGCTATCAATGGGCTCTCCGGCCTCATCGTGGCGACGATTCCGCCGTCCATGGGACTCATCATCTACGGCACGGTGGGCGAGGTCTCCATCGGGAGGCTGTTTATGGCGGGCTGGGTCCCCGGCCTGCTGATGATGACCCTCCTCATGGTGGCTACGAGCTGGTCAGCGCGGCACCTGGGCTACAAGCCGGAGCACGCTCATCCCGCGTCCCTGGCGGAGATCGGCCGGGAGCTGCTCTCGTCCATCTGGGCGTTGCTGTTCCCCATCCTGCTGATCGTGCTCATCCGCTTTGGCATCATGAGCCCGTCGGAGTCCGGTGCCTTTGCCTGCGCCTACGCGCTGTTCGTGGGGGCCGTTATCTACCGTGAGTTGACCTGGCCTATCCTCATTCAGACGCTTAAGGACTCCGTGAAGGATATCACGGTCATCACCATCATCCTGTGCTTCTCCGGGGTGTTTGGCTACGGCGTGGTGTTCGATGACCTGACGACAACCATCGCCTCGGCGCTGGTGTCTCTCACGAACAGCCCGACGGCCCTGCTGTTCCTGGTGGTGCTGTTCCTGTTGCTGTGCGGCTGCTTCATGGAGACGACGGTCATCGCGCTCATCCTGACGCCCATCCTGCTGCCGGTGATGCAGCGGGTGGGGGTGGACCCGGTGGTGTTCGGCATGATCATGATGACGACGGTCACGTTCGGCGTGATGACACCGCCGGTGGGCACGGGGCTCTACGCCGTCAGCGACATCATGGGCTGTCCCATCCAGGAGACGGTGCGCTACGGCTGGCCGTTCTACCTGGCGGTGGTCCTGGTGGTGGTCTTCATGGTGTTCTTCCCGCAGGCGGTGCTGTGGCTGCCCGACCTGGTTTACGGCGTTTCGATGTAGCGGGGCCGCGGGGCCCGAAAACAGAAACAGCGGCGAGGGGTGTCCAGGCCGCCGTTTGCGCGGGGGGAAGGTCCCCCCGCGTCATTTTACGTTCTGTTCTACTTCTCCAGGATAACCTTCCAGCCGCCCTCGCGCTCCTCCGTCGTGACGCGCCAGCCCTTGTTCTCGCCGAAGCGAGAGACGTTGTTCCGCGAAGTCGCCGTGTCCACCAGGACCTCGACCCTGCCGGACGTCAGCCCGGAGAGGGCCTTCTTCGTCTCCATCACCGGCTGCGGGCAGGAGAGCCCGGCGGCGTTGACTGTAATCGTATCGCTCATGATACGCCCTCCCTCAGCTCCGGCTTGGGCGGAACAGGAGCCCCACCGCCACGCAGAAGACCAGCCCGATGACCGTCACGTTGGCGCCCATGGGCCCGATGCCCGCGCCGCTGGACGCGGCGGCGAAGTTGTGCGCCATCGCCGCGCCAACGAGCATCCCGACGACGAAGATGCCCGCGTCGCTGTCGCCCTCGCCAGCCATGATGAGCTGCCGGCCGGGGCAGCCGCCCGCCAGGGTGAAGGCCAGCCCGGACAGCACCATGCCCAGGAAGTTCCACAGTTCGTCCGTGTGGGCCACGGGCTGGCCCTCAAAGCCGGACTTGAAGAGCCCGAGGGCGTAGTTGGCCGCGAAGGCCACGACGGTGAAGGCCACGACGCCCTTGAACAGGTGAGCGTCGCCCATCATGAAGAGGTCGCGCAGGGCCCCCACGGTGCAGAAGCGGCTGCGCTGCGCCAGCCAGCCGACGACGAGCCCAGCGCCCAGCGAGATGAGGGCGGGCGCGTGCATGGAGCCGGGGCCGGAGGTGGAGAAGAAGATGGGGCCCGTGCCCTCTGCGCCGAACAGAGGCTTGAGGAACAGGAAGGCCAGGAGGCCCAGCGCGATGAGGGGCATGAACAGCCCCGCGGCCTTCGGGTTGCGCTCGGCCGCGCCGAGGCTGAAGCCGCTCCACAGGAACCCGATGCCGATCAGGGCGCCCACGGCCAGCCCCGCCACGCCATAAAGGGCGTTCCAGTCGCCACCCGCGACGCGGAGGTACGCCCTCCAGGGGCAGCCCAGGAAGACCAGCGCGCCGAACATGGCGCACACGCCCAGGGCGAAACGCACCACGGGGGAGGACCCGCCGCGCGGCGCGTACTCGCGGAACAGGAGCGACGACAGGAAGGAGCCGAGGATGAAGCCGGGGATCTCCGGCCGGAGGTACTGCACAATGCCGGCGCGGTGGAAGCCAAGGGCCCCCGCGATGTCGCGGGTGAAGCAGGCCACGCAGAAGCCCATGTTGCCGGGGTTACCGAAATAGGCCAGCGCAACGGCGATGAGCCCGATGAGCCCTCCGGCCACCCAGGGGCCGTTGCGCGAGGTCAGAACCTTATCCATGAAAACATAACCTCCATTTTTAAGATTAGGCACGAAGACACCGCCACATTCCCTCCCGTGCCAAACTGAGGGGGGCGGCGGGAAACAGAAAACACACATAAGCCGCACAAAACCTGCGCCGCTGGCCTACATCACGTCATCCTGTCCGCCCCCTTTCAGCCTCGCGGCGGCGCCAGCCCCGCGGCGTGAGCGATTAAATTTAATGCCGTTACTCCTCATCCGGCCTGGGGGCCATCATCTGCTGGAAGACTTTTGACGTCTCCCGCGACAGGACACGGTAGCCCTTGCTCTCCTTCGTCATCCACTGAAAGTAATCCTTGTAGAACGAGGCGGCCATGACGAGGAGGGATTTCTTTCTGTTTTCCTTTATCTGCTCGTAGGGGTTCTTCAGATGGCGGTCCTCGTCGCTGTCCCAGCGGAAGGTGGCGAGGGCGTAGCTGAGGGACTTGTCCTCGCCGCCCACGGGGAAGAGGGGGATGAGCAGGGAGTTGTCCGACCAGTCGTAGGTCCCCAGGCCCTGGCCGGGCACGAAGACGGCGCGGGGGATGCCATACATGCGGACGCGCGGCACGTTGAACATGTCCATGTCCATCGCGCTCATGGCCTCAAGCTCACTGGCGGCCGTCTGATAGTCGATGGGGAGGGCGTCCGTCGGGCAGAAGGGGGAATCGTCGCAGCGGGCGTTTTTGGACGGGACGGTGAGGTACTCCTTCTTCTTTGTCAACATGGAGCGCAGCTCGTTCCGTTTCATCTGGGGCGAGAGCTCCGCGCAGGCATCGGTGATCTTCTTGGCCCGCCGTGCGATCTTCTTGGCGTCGTTCTGGGCGTAGAGGAGCTTCTTGGCCAGGACCTTCGTGCGCTCGTGGAGCTCCGTGAAGCGGGCCGCGTGCTGCGGCGGCAGCACCCCGTCCTTCTGAGCGGAGGAGATCATGAGGAGCACGGCGTCCTCCGCCTCCTGGTAGACGAGCCGGTCCTGGCGGAACTTGCGCCGGACGGACTCCTCCGCCTCGCGAAACTCCGGCACGCGCGTAATAACTTTCATCGCCGGGAGCAGGCAGCCGTTCAGGTCCTCGATGAGCTTTGGCAGGTTCAGCGCCGTGTTGATCACGAACTCATCCCATATCTCCTGCAGCAGGGCGTCCCGATGGAACTGGGCCTTCTCAAGCTGCCCCTGGAGTATCCTGGGGCGGTCCGACGCCGCGGGGCCAATCGTGGGAACGGGGGCAGGCGTGCCCATGATCATGGACCAGCACTCCGCGATGAAGTCGGAGAAGGCCATGCAGGGGAAGACGCCCCCCTCGCACTGGGACTGCAGGGCCACAACCGCGTCGAAGTCCCGGTGGAAGGGCAGGGTGGCGTCGGCGATGATCCCGAAGTCGATGAAGAGCCGCTCGGTCTTGTCAAAGGCAAGGCTCGCGGGAAGGGCTCCCATATGAGGCGCGGTCTGGGCGTCCAGCAGGGCGAAGAGGATGTCCCAATAGGAGTTGGACATCAGGGCCCAGACCTTCTTGGCCTGAACGCGGTCGTCGGCCTTGCCGGTGGCGAGGAGGCGGGCGCGTTTTCCAATCTGTTCCTTCAGCCTGGCGATGGCCTGCTGGACCGCGGGGACCGCCTTCCAGCGCGGGAACAACACGGTGCTCCGGATGTCCTGCATCCGGTCTACGGTGCTCTGCATCTGAGCAATGCTTGGGATTTTGGCGTTGGGGCTGGGCATTACGAACGAGTCCTCCTAATTTTCTGTGTCATGTTCTTTTTTATTTTTATTCCCGCCCGGCATCCAGGGGCCGGCCGTTCAGCAGGGCGTCCCGCATGAGGGCCAGGCCTCGCGACGCCCCCTCACGGAAAACGGTGAAGCGCAGGCTGGAGGGTACGGACACCTCCTTGGGGTCGATCAGGAACGCGCGGACGCCGCTCCGCAGGTCGTGGACCAGCCCGGCGGCGGGATAGACGTTCAGCGACGTGCCCACCACGGCGAAGATGTCCGCCCCCCTCACCCAGCGCGCGGCCTCGGAGATCATGGGGACGGCCTCGCCGAACCACACAATGTGGGGGCGCAGCAGGGCCCCGTCCTCGCCCCTCTCGCCGTACTCCATCTTCCTGTAGCCGACGTCGCAGATTTTATTTTCATCGTTCACGCTGCGGGCCTTCGTCAGCTCCCCGTGAAGGTGCAGCACGTTCGTGCTTCCGGCGCGCTCGTGCAGGTTGTCCACGTTCTGCGTAATGATGCCCACGTCAAAGGTCTCCTCCAGCGCCGCCAGGATGCGGTGCCCCTCGTTGGGCTCCGCGTTCTCAAGCTGCGTCCGGAGGCCGTTGTAAAACTCCACCATCAGCCTGGGGTTGCGGTGCCATCCCTCAATGCTCGCGACATCCTCCACGTTATAGTTCTCCCACAGTCCCCCGGCGTCCCGGAAGGTGCTGAAGCCACTCTCCGCGCTCATTCCCGCCCCGGTCAGGACGACCAGCCGTTTTTTGTCCCCGCTCATGCCCATTCCTCCCTCAATGCGGATACGCTATAATTGTAATAAAGGAAATTATCGCATATTTTTGCGAAAAAAACAGCGGAGGTACGGCATGAGGCTACGACAGGCACGGAAGGCACAGCAGGGAAAGGGATCCCACCTGGGGGAGGACATGGTGTTTTTGCGGCGCTTCTTTGGAGCCCCGCGCCAGGTGGGGAGCGTCGCCCCCAGCTCGCGCTTCCTGACCCGTGCGATGCTGGACCGGGTGGACTGGGCCCATGCGCGCAGCGTGGCCGAACTTGGGGCGGGCACGGGGGTCTTCACCCGCTCCATCGTCAGGCGTGCCCACCCGGAGGCGAAGATCCTGGTCTTCGAGGTCGACCCCGCGCTTCAGGACGTCATCCGGGCGGAACACCCTGACCACCCCGGCCTGCGCCTCTGCGGGGACGCCCAGGAGCTCCGCGCCATCATGAAGGAGGAGGGCATTGAGAGCCTGGACTTCGTGATCTCCAGCCTGCCGTTCACCGTACTGCCCCACGAGGTCTCCGAAAATATTCTGGACGCCGTCCAGGACGCGCTGAGGCCGGGCGGGCGCTTCGTGGCCTATCAATACTCCTCCATCATGAAGCCGAAGCTCGCCGCGCGCTTCCCCGACATCAGGACAAAATTTGTCCCCCTCAACATCCCTCCGGCCTTCGTTTACGACTGCGGCGGCGACTGTCGGGAGGGGGCGGCCTTATGACCGGCCGGGCGGCGTGGGCATGGGCCGCGCTGATGCCTCATCCGCCCATCCTCGTGCCGGAGGTGGGGCGAGGGCGCGAGCAGGAGGCCGCGGAGACCCTGCGTGGCTGCGAGGCCCTGCTGTCCGCCGTCGCGGGGCGGAGGCCGGAGGTGCTCCTGCTGCTCTCCCCCCACCAGCCATACGCTCCGGGCTCGCTCTTTCTGAACACGGCGCGGCAGTTCCAGGGTTCGTTCGCGCCCTTCGGAGCCCCAGGAGCGTCCCTCAGCGCCGCTTCGTCCTCCCAGTCCCAGGAGGCGCTGTCCGGCTTCCTGGCGCGGCACGGGGTGCGCGTCTGCCCGGCGCCGGCGCCAGACCTGACGAGGGATCAGGGAAGCATGGTGCCGCTGTACTTTTTACAGCACGCCTGGGGGGAGCTGCCGGAGATCGTCCTCGCCTCCCCCATCGGCCTGACGCCGGAGCAGGCGTTCAGGATGGGACGCAGCCTGGCGGATTTCCAGGACGGGCGGCGCTGGGCGCTCCTCGCGAGCGGCGACCTGTCCCACCGCCTGACGCCCGATGCCCCATCGGGCTATGCGCCGGAGGAGGGCCGCGCCTTCGAGGCCGCCATCGACGGGGCGCTGGGCGACTGCTCCCCGGATCCCCTCCTTGCCCTTGACGCGGACTGTGTTGAGCGGGCTGGGGAATGTGGCCTTCGGTCCGTGATGGCGATGTTGGGCCTGGCAGGGGCCCTTGGGGCGGCGGCGGGGGACGTCCAGGTCTTCTCCCACGAGGGGCCATTCGGCGTGGGGTACTGCTACGCCCTCTGGCGCGCGCCCAATGCTCCGGGCGGGGTGGGGGCGGTGCCCGCGCCCGTGCGCCTTGCGCGGGAGACCGTGCGCCGTCTGCTGGAGGGCCTGCCCCTGCCGGACTCCGGGGAGGAGGTCGTCCCCTCGCCCCTCTGGCGGGAGCGGCAGGCCTGCTTCGTCTCCAT
>JAFUYV010000200.1 GCA_017476945.1 Fretibacterium sp. | reverse complement strand
TCATCAGCAGAAGCCCCTGGGAGGCCGTGAAGGTGCTGGCCAGGGCCCCCGCCGACAGCGCGCCGTGGACCGCCCCGGCGGCGCCGCCCTCGGACTGCATCTCCGTGACCTTGACGGTCCTGGGCATGGCGCGGAAGAAGTACTTGGGCGAGAACGGGCGGTACAGGTGAACCTCGATGATGCCGACCTTCTCACCACGGGCGTTGAGGTAATCAATGACCTCCTCGGTGGCCTGGCAGACCGAGCCGATGGCGACGATGATGCGCTCCGCGTCCGGCGCGCCGTAGTACTGGAAGGGCTGGTAGGGGCGGCCGGTCAGCTTCGTGATCTCGCCCATGTAGTAGGCGATGGTGTCGGGCACCGCGTCGATGTACGGCTGGCGGGCCTCAGTGGCCTGGAAGTAGATGTCCGGGTTCTGGGCCGTGCCCTTGATGAAGGGCTGCTCAGGGCGCATGGAACGGTCGCGGAAGGCCTCGACGGCATCCCAGTCCACCAGCTTCGCCAGGTCGGCATAGTCAAATGTGTCGATCTTCTGGATCTCGTGGGAGGTGCGGAACCCGTCGAAGAAGTTCAGCACGGGCACGCTGGTCTTGATGGCGGTGAGGTGCGCCACGGCGGCCATGTCGTGGGCCTCCTGGACGCTGCCGCCGGCGAGCATGGTGAAGCCCGTCATGCGGCAGGACATCACGTCGCTCTGGTCACCAAAGATGGACAGCGCGTGGGTGGCCAGGGCGCGGGCCGTCACATGGAAGACACCGGGCAGCAGCTCGCCCGCGATCTTGTACATGTTGGGGATCATCAGCAGCAGCCCTTGAGAGGCCGTGTAGGTGCTGGCCAGGGCCCCGGCGGAAAGCGCGCCGTGACACGCACCGGCGGCGCCCGCCTCGGACTGCATCTCCGTCACCTTGACGGTGTGTCCAAAGATGTTCTTGCGTCCGGCAGCGGCCCACTCGTCGATGTGTTCCGGCATGGGCGAGGACGGTGTGATGGGATAGATCGTCGCCATCTCAGAGAAAGCGTAGGCAACGTGCGCGACGGCCTCGTTCCCGTCCATCGTCTTCCAGTGTCTCTTCATATTAAGTAAACCCTCCTCAATTTTGGGGGACAACCCCCCCTTGGGCACAGGGCCCTGGATTTTTAACTTATTGTACTACAAAGCGGGCCAGTTTGGGTCAAAATGTTTAAGTGCTATAATAGGCACCGCGTTAAATTTTTTATAAAGAAGGTTGAGGTTGTTATGAAGAAGTACCTTGCGGAATTTATCGGCACCCTGGTTCTCGTCCTCTTTGGCTGCGGCACGGCCGTGGTGGTTGGATGCAACGGCGCGGAGCCCAACGCGGCTTACCTGATGACGGCCCTTGCCTTTGGCCTCTCCATCGTCGCCATGGCCTACTCCATTGGGAACGTCTCCGGATGCCACGTGAACCCGGCCGTTTCCATCGGTGTGCTCCTCACCGGCGGCATGGGCATTGTGGACTTCGTCTGCTATGTCATCGCCCAGTGCGCCGGTGCGCTGGCGGGAGCCGCCATCCGGGCGTGGTTCGTCGGGGTTGAGAGCGGGCTGGGGACCAACGCGCTCTCTCAGGGCGACGTCGTGAAGAGCCTGGCCATCGAGGGCGTCCTCACCTGCGCGTTCGTCCTGACGATCCTGGGCGTCACCTCCCGCTCCGGTCACAACAAGTTCGCCGGCCTGGTGATCGGCCTCACGCTGACACTGATCCACATCTTCGGCATCCACTTCACCGGCACCAGCGTCAACCCCGCCCGGAGCTTTGGCCCCGCGTTCCTCGTCCAGGGCGCCGCGTGGGCGGACCTGTGGGTGTTCGTGGCCGCGCCTCTGGCGGGCGGTATCGTGGCGGCCATCATCTGGAAGATCATTGAGCCCGCGGACTAACTCCCGCCTCTTTCATTCCTGTTCTGAAACTCAAGGCGGCCCGTGAGGGCCGCCTGTCTTTATTTCCGCGCGCTGAGGACAGGCTATGCCAGTCCATAATGTTCCAGGCGGCGTTTCACCTCGTCGCGGCCAAGATGGACGGCCACCTCGAAGATGCCGGGGCTGACCTTCATCCCCGTGAGGACGAAGCGCAACGGCATGGCGTAGTCCTTCATCTTGACGCCCCGCTCCTCCGTCCAGGCACGCGCGCACGCCTCCAGGGCGTCCGGCGTCCACTCCGGAACATTGAACAACGCCGCGAAGAACTCCCGCAGGCCGGGTTTTCTGTCCTCCGAGATGTCGCTTCCGTCCCAGCGGGCCTTCACCGGCTCAAAGGCGACGAAGTAGTCCGAGAATTCCGCCATCTCCCTGGCCGTGCGGCCGCGGCCCGCCATCAGTGTCAGAGCCTCCGCCAGCCAGGCGTCCTCATGATTGCGCACCGGCAAACCCATCTCCTCCCAGAAGGGGCGCACCATCGCCAGCCGGGTCATAGGGTCAAGGCGCTTCAGGTGCTCCTGGTTGATGAAGTTCATCTTGTCCGGGTCCAGCACGGCGGGCTTGCGCGTGACGCGCGACAGCTCAAAGAGCCGGGCCGCCTCGTCCCGCGTGAAGATTTCGTCGCCTGCCTGACCGCTCTCGCCGCGGGACTGGGGCGACCAGCCGAGGAGCGCCAGGAAATTGAAGACGGAGTCCGGCATGTAGCCCATGTCACGGTACTCGTAGACGCTGGTGGCTCCGTGACGCTTGCTGAGCTTCTTCTTATCCTTGCCCAAGATCATCGGCAGATGCGCAAAAACGGGCACATCCCAGCCCAGCGCGCGGTAGAGCAGGATCTGCTTCGGCGTGTTTGAGATGTGGTCCTCACCGCGGATGACGTGACTGATGGCCATCAGGTGGTCGTCGACCACCACGGCGTAGTTGTAGGTGGGCATCCCGTCGCTCTTGATAATGACGATGTCCTTCAGCTTGTCCGAGTCCCGCTCCTTCAGAGCGTCGCTCATGACCTCCACGCGGCCATAGACCTTATCGTCGAAGGACACGTCCTGCCCCGGCTCCACCTTAAACAGCACGGCCTCGCCGTCCCGGTAGGCCTTGCCCTCGTCCATGAGCTGCCGCGCGTATTTCCGATAGAGGTCCAGGCGTTCAGACTGGCGGTAGGGGCCGTAATCCCCGCCCTTGTCGGGTCCCTCGTCCCAGTCCAGGCCAAGCCACGTCATGCCGTCCATGATGGTCTGTTCATATTCCTTCGTTGAGCGCACAAGGTCCGTATCCTCGATGCGGAGGATGAACTTTCCGCCCGTGTGCCGGGCCCAAAGCCAGTTGAACAGGGCGGTGTGCCCGCCCCCGATGTGCAGCGCCCCCGTGGGGCTTGGGGCGAAGCGCACCCGTACAATATCTTTATCCGCCATAAAACGTCCACTCCTTGCTGATTCAGTTTCCCCATATATGATAGCGCATTTTCCCGCCTGTGTGATAGAAATGGGCCGGGCCCATGGGGATATGGTAGAATACCAATCAGGTGTTCTGAGCGGCAAGTTTGACGACGAAAAAATCAGTGAAGGAAAAAATGAATAGAAAAATGAATAAAGGAAGGGTTATAAAGCGATGCCGGAGTTATGTCGTTTCTTTAACATGATGATCAGCATGTTTTTCAGCGATGATGATAAGCATCATAAAACCCATTTTCACGTCTCCTACGCGGAGTATGAGGCTTATGTATGAGAGAAACGGCATTGTCTATGCGGGCGACCCCATCCCAATCCCGCGGTTTTCCGGCGCGCGCCCGCTGATATTGCCCCGGAGACGCTGTACGAACAAGGGGTTACACCTCAGTCTCAGTGAAAGGTACAATTTGTGGGGAAGACTTCAATGGAAAAAATTCTGATTATCGACGGCCATGGCCTGGCTTACAGGGCCTTTTACGCCATCCCGCCCCTCAACGCGCCCGACGGCACGCCGACGAACGCGATCGCGGGGTTTGTGAACATGCTCTCGCGGGCTCAGGAGGACCTGTCGCCGCTGTGCTGCGTCGCGGTGTTCGACGCCCCCGGCCCGACGTTCCGCCACGAGCTCCTGCCCCAGTACAAGGCCACGCGCAAGCCCAGCCCGGACGAGTTCAAGCAGCAGGTCCCCCTCCTTCAGGATCTGCTGCGGCGGATGGGGTGCCCCGTCCTCGTTGAGGCGGGCGTGGAGGCCGACGATGTGATGGGCTCGCTGGCGCTCCGCGCGGCCCGCGCGGGGTATCAGGCGGTCATCCTGTCGTCGGACAAGGACCTCCAGCAGGTTTTGGGCAGCGCCGGGGGAGACGCGTCTCATGGAGAGATCGCGATGCTGCGGCCTATCAAGAGCGGCGTCTCGGCCGCCGCGTCCTATGACGCTGCGGGCTTTGAGGCGGAATATGGTTTTCCGCCCTCCTCCGTGCCGGACTACCTCGCGCTGCTGGGCGACACCGCCGACAACGTGCCGGGGGTCGCAGGCGTGGGGCAGAAGACGGCCACGCAGCTCATCTCGGCCCACAGGACCCTGGAGGGGCTTTTCGAAGCGCTGGACGAGCTGAAGCCCGCCGTTCGGAAAAAATTAGAGGCTGGACGGGAGTCGGCGTTCAAAAGCCGCAGCCTCATTCGCCTGAAGCTGGACGTGCCGGTGGACCTGGACGCCTGCCTGGCGTCTCAGCCCGACCTCCCCGCCGCAATCGAGCTCGCCACCCGTCTCGGCCTGTCGAAGCTGGTGAAGCACCTTCAACTTCGGATGGAACAAAAGATGGAACAAACGGGTACCGCAGCAAACGTTGAAGCGGCCAGCGAGCCAAGGCCCCCGCTGGAGGAGGGCCCGGAGCTCTCTCTGGGGGGAGTACGTTCCCCTCGGCCTGCTCGGCTGCTCGTGAGGGATCTTAAGACCCTGCTGAAGCAGGGGAAGCTGGACAATCTGAACAATATTGAAGGGATATGGGACTTCCGCACGGCGCACTACCTCCTGCACCCGGACACCTCGGCCAAGGAGTTTCCCAAGCTGCTGCCCGAGGATTTCACCGGCCCCGTGATGAGCGACGGGCAGGGGGCCGCGCCCTTTCCAACGGCTGGCAGCCCGGACGTGCCCCCGGCCGTCGCCGCGCTCTACAACAAATTGGACGCGGAGATTGAGCAGCACGAGGGATTGCGGAGCGTGATGGAGGAGCTCGACCTGCCGCTGCTGCCCGTGCTGGACCGAATGGAGCGCTGGGGTGTGCGCCTGGACCCGGAGCGTTTCGCGGCGCTGCAAAGGGAGCTTGAGGCCCGCGTCGCCGCCATCAGCGCGGAGATCGCGCGGCAGGCTGAGGAGGAGATCAACCTGAACTCCCCTCAGCAGGTGGCGCGGCTCCTCTTCGAGAAGCTGGGCTTTATGCCTCAGAACCGCACCAAGGGCAAGACCGCCTACTCCACCAGCGCCTCCGTCCTGGAGCATCTCGCCCGCCTGCCGGGCGGGGAGGTCCCCGGCCTCATCCTGGAACACCGCGAGCTCTCCAAGATGCTCAGCGGCTTCGTCGTGCCCCTTCAGCAGGCCGCCCTTCCCGATGGGGTGATCCACACGACATTCGAGGCGGCCCTCACCGGCACGGGGCGGCTCAGCAGCCGCGACCCGAACCTTCAGAACATCCCCACCTTCGGCCACTGGGCGGAGCGCATCAAGGAGGGCCTGATCCCCGTGAGGGAGGGAAATGTGTTCGTTGCGGCGGACTACTCTCAGATTGAACTGCGCGTTCTGGCGCACCTGTCCCAGGAGCCCCGCCTGCTGGAGGCGTTTCAGAGGGGGCGGGACATCCACCGCGAGACGGCCTCGTGGGTGTTCTCCGTCGAGCCGGAGTTCGTCACGCCGGAGCTGCGGCGGGTGGCGAAGATGATCAACTTCGGCCTGCTCTATGGCATGAGCTCCTTTGGCCTTGCGGAGAGGCTGGACATGCCCCGCGCCGAGGCCGCCGGAATTGTGAAACGGTACTTCGCCGCGCTGCCGGGCGTGCAGAGGTTCCTCCAGGGCATTGTGGAGCAGGCGCGCGCCGCGGGCGTCGCCCGCACCCTTGCGGGGAGGATACGCCCTCTGGACGAGGTGTCCGCGCAGGGCAGGGGAGGGCTGGACCGCGTGCTGGTGAACACCCCCATCCAGGGGACGGCCGCGGACATTGCCCGCCGCGCGATGGTGAACTTTGACCGCGCCTTTGCCGGCGATGACGGCGTTCACCTGTTCCTTCAGGTTCACGACTCGCTGGTCTGCGAGTGCCCGCCGGAAAGGGCGGAGGTCGTGGGCCGGGCCTTGCGGGAAATCATGATGGGCGCGGCCAAGGTGTCTGTGCCGCTGGAGGTAGAGCTCAAGACGGGCCGTTCTCTGGCCGAAGTTTGACGTTCACGGGAGGGCTGGGCCGCGCGGCTCGCCGGGCTCTCCGAGTTCGCCAGGACACCCGCGTCTGTGTGACAGAGCGGGCACGCCATTGGCCGTCGTACCCTCTCCCCCTCTTCATGAGGGGGCTCTTATTCAAAATCAAAAAAAACGCCCACCGCCTTCCGGCCAGTGAACGATTGATAAGCAAAACCCCAAACCCCTGAACTTTTTTCTAAT
>JAFUYV010000199.1 GCA_017476945.1 Fretibacterium sp. | reverse complement strand
GCACGGACAGCTCGCGCATACGCTGAAGGATGCTGTGCGTCTCGCTGAGGGCGCCCTCAGCCGTCTGGATCATGCTGATGCCGTCCTGGCTGTTGGCCACAGCCTGGTCCAGCCCCTTGATCTGCGCGCGCATCTTCTCGCTGATGGCCAGCCCCGCCGCGTCGTCCGCCGCGCTGTTAATCCGCAGGCCCGTCGACAGCTTGTTGATGCTCTTCTGCAGCGCGTTGCTCGTGCTGTTGATGACGTTGTACGTTGATAACGCCGGGATATTGTGATTTACTACCATTGCCATAACAAATTCCTCCTTGGAATATGACTGCTCCCTGTCCGTAACCTTCCCTGGCTGCGGACGCCCTTCTTCGCGCTACAATCACCTGTACGTTTTGCGGCTTCGCTCGCCTCGTTCGAGGCGCCCTTTCAGCGCCCTTCTCCCGCGGCTCACAAAAGGCTTCTCGCCCACTGTCGATCGCAACGCAAAAGCAAACGCTTTAGTGCTTCTCAATCCGGAAACATTCTTCCGGTTAATGCCTCTCTCCAGCAAGTCAAAACAGCCAGCGCTGGACCCGAAGAGACGAGTGACATCTGTCCCTCAGGAAACTGCCTGACCCGCCGCGCCAACGGGGAATGTTATCGTTCCCCCCCGTTGCCACTAACAATATCGGCGCTGCCTCCGCGGAACTTTATACCCCGCCGAAACTTTTCTGGCAAGGCAATGACGGAGGGGACGGACGGGGGCCGGCAAGCCTCCATCACAACACCCCCTCAAGAAGAGGCGGGATGCAATCATCCAAATTTCCCCTCCAACTCTCCGCAAGCTATAACCGCATCTCGTTACAAAGACGCCGGTGTCCTGGCGGACTCGGAGAGCCCGACGATCCGCGCGGCCCGCTCCGGGGTCATCCCATCATCGATCAGCCGCCGCAGGATGATCTGCCGCTCCTCGTCACGCCCCATGCGAATGCCCTCGTCGCGGCCCACGCGGATGCCCTCGTCACGCCCCATGCGGATGCCCTCAGTACGCCCCTTATCAATTGCCTCACCAAAAACAGTGTACATGGAAATTTCCTCCCCCCTGGCAAGTTTATCCTGCAGCTTGGCCTGCGCTTCCTCAAAAAAATAATCCCCGGTCAGCGCGCGCATCAAATCCAGCGTCGCCCCGACGTGGCGGATCGTCTCCCGCGACGGCTCATACTTCCTGTTCACGCGCATTTGATGAAAATACTCGGCCACGATCCTGAAATCGCTCGTGAGCGCGGAGCGCTGTTCCTCCGTCAGCCACGCCACCTCCACCACGTTCAGACGGCAGTCGTTGACAAACGGCCTCAGCTCCTCCGCCACGTCCATGCACTCCAGCACGCTTCGAGGCCCAGTCCAGTGTCCCATCCCGTAGTAGAGGACCAACGTCACCACAGGATAAAACTTCATCTCCCGCAGTTGCCTCAACCTCGCCTCATCCCCGGCGCGGCGCGCCGAGCGAAGCTCGTCATCCCGACGCGCAAGCTGAAAGCGCACATCGCCCCCCTCGTAGCCTTGAACCCGAAGCGGCATGAAACGATCAACCCTGGTCTGGTTCTCAAGACCAAAGAGGCAGAAGATCACCTCGCGCCGCTTCCAGAGCTTCGCAACGTCGCGCTCCTGCTCGCGCAGCTCGCCGGAGGACTTATAGACTGTCCGCGCCCCGGTGTCCAGCAGCTCATCAGGCTCAACCCTCAGTCCCGTCCCCAGAAGCAGCGTCACGTTCACGATATCCGCGAAGACGTCCGCGTACGCCTCCAGATGTTTCTCCGTGACGTCCTTCGTGCCCATCGCCATCACCCCGTTCTGTCTGCCGTCATTTTCCAAATTATTCTATCAGAGGGGAACGCCAATGAAAATCGATCTTCTGCCGGTTTTTCGGGCTTTCACGATGCCGCGGAGACGCCCGCTTTGTCCGGAGCGCCTGCGCGCGCGCTCCCTTTACTTTGCCGCGCAAATCTTTTATTATACACACATCACAGGGCTCAGAGCGCATCCGCAGCATGGACTGGACCGGCCTGAAGTAAGCGCTGCGGGGACAGCCTTTTCATGAGGAGGCCGCGGATATGTCGGGAGAACATTCGGCAGGAAGCCCCCTGCGGGGATTTGAACTCAATGAGACGACGCTCCCGGTGGTGGAGGCGATGGGGAAGCACATGCCGGGCGGCTTTTTCATCTACAGGGCTGAGGCCCCGGAGGAGCTGCTTTACGCCAACAAAGCATGCTTCGACCTTTTTGGCTGCGACAGCCTGGAGGATTTCAAGAGGCTGACCGGGTACACCTTCAAGGGGATGCTGTACCCTGAGGACTATGAGGCCATCTCGAAATCCATCGCCGAGCAGATCGACGCGAGCGAGGACAACATGGATTATGTGGAGTACCGCATCGTTCGCAAGGATGGGCAGATACGCTGGGTGGATGATTACGGCCACTATACGGACACGGAGCTGTACGGCGGCGTCTACTACGTCTTTATCTCGGACATCACGGAGAAGCGCGCCGAGCGGGAAAAGAACAAGGAGGAAAACCGCCGTCTGACTGAGCAGGTGGCCTCCATGACCCAACTGGCGGAGCTCCTGGACTCCGTGACCTCCATGCTGTCCAACCTGCCGGCGATGAGCTTTTCCAAGGACGTGGAGACGCGCGTCTACCTGGCCTGCAACCAGGCCTTTGCCGAGTACGCGGGCAAGACGAGGCCGGAAGAGGTCATCGGGCTCACCGATCACGAAATCTTTGACAAAAACACCGCCGATCACTTTGTGGAGGACGACAACAAAGCCCTCGCTATGGATGAGGCCTACATCTTCTTTGAGGACGTCCCGGACGCGACGGGCACCGATTTCCGCAATCTGCAAACGACAAAGACCAAGTACTATGACGCCTCCGGACGGCTTTGCCTGCTGGGCCTGTGCGTGGACGTCACGGAGGTGACCCGGCTGAAGACCGAGCAGGCCATGTCGAGCGCCCGGCAGCAGGAACTTGAGGAACGGCTTGCGCTGCAAGGCCAGCTTTTGGAGCAGGAAAAGCAGCGCAAGGAGCAGGACGCCATGATTACGGCCATGGCCTCGGACTACCGCAGCGTTTATCACGTGGATATCGACAAGGACGACGCGGTCTGTTACCGTGCCGATCCCAAAGACGCCGGGCAAACGCCGGTGGGCGTCCATTTCCCCTTCCATGCGTGGTTCCGGCAGTATGGAGAACTCTATGTGGACGACGAATATAAGGAGGCTTTCCTGCGGTTCGTCGACCCGGAGAATATCCGCAGGGCGCTGGCGGCGGAGGACATCATCGCCTACCGCTATCTGGCCCGGCGCGATGGCGTGGAGTACTACGAGATGCTCCGTATGGCCGGCGTGCGGCACCCGGCGGATCGGGAGGATCACATCGTCCACGCCGTGGGTGTGGGCTTTACCGTGATCGACGCGGAGATGAGGGAGTCGCTGCAGAGGGCCCATGCCCTGAGGGAGGCGCTGGCGGCGGCGGAACAGGCTAACAAGGCCAAGACCGCCTTCCTCTCCAACATGAGCCACGAGATCCGAACCCCCATGAACGCCATCATCGGCCTGAACAATATCGCGCTCAATGAGCCGGACATTCCGGAGAAGATCGCCGGGTATCTGACCAAGATCGGGGCCTCCGCCCAGCATCTGCTGGGGATCATCAACGACATCCTGGATATGTCCCGCATAGAATCCGGCAGGATGACGATCAAGAATGAAGAATTTTCCTTCGCCAAGCAGTTGGAGCAGGTCAACACCATCGTCAACGGCCAGTGCCGGGACAAGGGGCTGAGCTATGAGTGCCGGACCATCGGCCGGATTGACGATTACTATATCGGTGACGCCATGAAGCTTAAGCAGGTGGTCATCAATATTCTGGGTAACGCGGTGAAGTTCACCCCGGAGGGCGGCAAGGTGTCCTTCATTATTGAGGAGGGGCCGCGATTTGATAAGAACGCCACGCTGAAGTTTACCATCAGCGACACCGGCGTCGGCATGAGCAAGGAGTACCTGCCGCATATCTTCGAGGCGTTCAGCCAGGAGGACGCGTCCCTCACCAACAAATATGGAAGCACCGGCCTGGGCATGCCGATCACGAAGAGCATCGTGGAGCTGATGAACGGCCATATCGAGGTGGAGAGCGAGAAGGGCGTGGGCTCCACCTTCTTCGTCACCGTGACGCTGGGGGTGTCGGACCGAAAGAACGGCAGCATGGAGGAGAGCGAGATCCAGCCCGACGAGATGAGCGTGCTCGTCATCGACGACGATCCCGTCGCCCTGGAACACGCGCAGATCGTCCTCGGACAGGCGGGCGTTCACTGCGAGACCGCGTCCTCCGGCGCGGAGGGGGTGGACATGGTCAAAGTACGCCATGCCCGCCGGGACGACTACAACCTGGTGTTGATGGATTGGCGAATGCCGGAGATGGACGGCGTAGAGACCACCCGGCAGATCCGTTCCGTGGTCGGGCGTGAGACGCCCATCATCATCCTGACCTCCTTCAACTGGGACGAGGTGGCCGACGAGGCGAGAAGCGCCGGCGTGGATACCTTTGTCTCGAAGCCCCTGTTTGCCGGAAACGTTCTGGACGAGTTCCGCGAGGCGTTCAAGAAAAAGAACAGGGCGCTGCTTGCCCACCGCGCCGATTTGAAAGGGCGCCGCGTCCTGCTGGCCGAGGATATGACCGTCAACGCCGAGATCATGGTCATGGTGCTCAGTATGCGGGAAATTGAAGTCGATGTGGCCGAGAACGGCAGGATCGCCGTGGAGATGTTTGAGAAAGTTCCGGAGGGATATTACGACGCCATTCTCATGGATATGCGAATGCCGGAGATGGACGGGTTGGAGGCGGCCCGGGTGATCCGCGCGTCCGGACGCTCCGACGCCAAGAGCCTCCCGATTATCGCCTTGACGGCCAACGCCTTTGATGAGGACGTGCAGCGCAGTATGCAGGGAGGGCTCAACGCGCACCTTTCCAAGCCGGTGGAGCCGGAGGCGCTGTTCGAGACGCTGGAAAGCCTGATCAAAGCGTAGCCGGCTTTGAGGGCCGTCCTCATAGGGGTTTCAGGGGGGGGGACAAAATACCCCCCTGAGCTTTCACGATGAAAAATTCCCGCTTTACTTTGCCGGGCAGATCTACTATTATAAGGCAAAGGCTTCACACAATTCAGGTTTCACAAATTTAGAATGGGGGTATTTGTAATGAAGAAGGTTCTGGCCCTGGTTCTCACCGTCTCCATGCTCTGCGGGTTCGCGCTCGCGGCGCAGGCAAAGCCGATCAAGATCGGCATCTCCATCTGGAGCTCCACGGACACGCTGGGCAGCGAGTGCAAGCGCATCATCGACGCGGCGGCCGCGGCGCTGGGCGTAGAGACCCAGTGGGTTGACCAGGCGCACATCTCCGAGCAGGTGACGGCGAGCGCCGAGACCCTGGCCCTGGCCGGGTGCGACGGCATCATCATCTGCAACTCCGCCTCCGCCGAGATGGGCTCCGTCATCAAGACCTGCAGCGAGAACGAGGTCTACGTGGCGCAGTTCTTCCGCGTCATCGACAAGGACGCCAACCCGGAGGAGTACAAGCAGGCCAGCGAGTCGAAGTATTACGTGGGCGCGGTGCACGAGTCCGAGTTTGACAACGGCAAGACCCTCGTGACCATCCTCGCCGGACAGAAGGGCTGCCGCAAGATCGGCCTTGAGGGCTGGGAGCCCGGCGACGCGACGTTCCTGGGCCGCTGGGCCGGGTATCAGGCGGGCGTTGAGGAGTGGAACGCCGCCCATCCGGACGACAAGGTGACGCTGCTCGAGCCGCAGTACGGCCGCACCACCACCGACACGGGCCGCGCCACGGCCGAGGCCATCATCGACGCCAACCCGGACATCGACGCGCTTATCGTGGCCGGCGGCGGCGGGGACACCCTGCTGGGCGCCATCGCGGCCATTGAGGCCAAGGGCCTGACCGGCAAGATCGCCGTGGCCTCCACCGACTTCCTGCCCGACCTCGACGCGAAGCTGAAGAGCGGCGCGATGGCGGCGGAGTCCGGCGGGCACTACGCGGACCCGTTCTTCGCGTTTCTGATGGTCTATAACACCATCAAGGGCGATTACGCCACCAGCACCGAGGGCTTCCACGACATGGTGTTCCCCTATATGTTCGTCGCCTCCCCGGAGGACTACGCGAACTACGCCAAGTACTTCACCGGCAAGGAGCTTCCATACTACGAGGATGAGATTAAGGCTCTGGCCGGACTGTCCTACGACGACCTGGCGGCGGCCTGCGCGAAACTGTCCGTCGAGGACGTCGTGGCTCGCCACACGAAGTAGCTTTTTCAGCCAAAAACTACCTGGAGCCGGCCGGTTGGAGGTTTCAGGGGGCAGGCTCGCGCCGCGGGCGATTTGATCTCCCCCTGAGCTTCAATCGTGGCTGGCTCCATTTTTTAGGACTTGATCTAAGGGGCGGATGTTATGCAAAAGCAAAATTTGGGGGTTTCAGGGGGCGCCTTCCCCCTGAGTCAAATCCGCAACAGCCGCGCTTACGGCTTCGTCCTGCTCGGGGCCATGGTGCTGTTCTTCTACGCGGTGTTTAAGGTCCTGACGCCGGGCAACTTCGGCAGCCCGGCAAACCTTTACTCGTACTTTCAGTCCTCCATCATCTACTCCGTGGGCGGCTGCGGCCTGTACTTCATCGTGGTCATGGGGCTGTTCGACTTCGCCGTCGGGGCGAATATCGTCCTGTCCTCCATCGTTGGCGTCATTCTTTCGGAAAAATTCGGTTACGTGGGCTTTTTAGTTGGCTGCCTGGGGTGCGGCACGCTGATCGGCATTTTGATCGGGTTTCTGTATAACCAGCTCAACGTGCCCTCCATGATCGTCACGGTGGGGCTGATGCTGGTTTTTGAGAGCCTCGCGGTCTTCGTGGCGGGCGGCGTCAAGCAGACCCTGGCGCCGGAGCTGCGCTTCTTCTCCGGTGCGCCGGGCAACATTATCCTCGCGGCGCTGGCCTTCGCGCTCATGTGGTTCATCCTGAACTACACGAAGGTCGGCACCTACTGCAACGCCATCGGCAGCAACGAGTTCACAGCCCGCAACATGGGCATCGACGTGAAGCGATATAAATTAATTGGCTTCGCGCTGCTGCACTTCTTCGTGGGCGTCATGGCGGTCCTGACCGTCTCCTACGGCACGACGATGACGGCCCTCACGGGCATGAGCACCATGAGCCGCAACTTCCAGCCGCTGATGGGCACTTTCTTCGGCGTCGCCTTTCGCAAGTACGGCACGCCCATCACGGCCATCATCGTCGGGGAGTTCATCATCTCCATCATCTTCAACGGCTTCGTGGCCCTCGGCGCGCCGACGACCATTCAGAACGTCGTCACCGGCGCGGCACTGCTCGTCATCGTGACGCTGACGGCGCGCGGCGGACGCGGAAGCGTCGTCAAGTGAGGGGGCGGTGGATATGGAAAGTGAGCTCTTAAGGGCCGAGCACATCGACAAGCGGTTCGGCATCACCCACGCGGTCAACGACGTGAGCCTGACCATCGCGCCAGGCGAGATACGCGCCCTCATCGGCGAGAACGGCTCCGGCAAGAGCACGTTCTGCCAGATGCTCTGCGGCATCTACACGCTGGGCAGCGGGACCTTCACGCTGGACGGACGGGCAATACAGCCGCGCAACCAGGTGGAGGCCAACCGGCTGGGCATCTCCATCATCGTGCAGGAGATGGGCACGCTCTCCGGCCTGACGGTGGCGGAGAACATCTTCTTGGGCCATGAGGACCCCTTCACGCGCTGGGGCATCAAGGACAGCCGCGCCATGATCCGGGAGGCCCAGCGGCTTTTGGACGAGTACGGGTTCGGCCGCATCAAGGCGGGCGCCATGATCGATAACTACAACTTCGAGGACCGCAAGCTCATCGAGATTGTAAAGGCGACCTACATGAAGCCCAAAATCCTCATCGTGGACGAGACGACCACCGCCCTCTCTCAGAGCGGGCGTCTGGAGCTCTACAGGATCATGGACGCGACGCGGGCGGACGGCCGAAGCGTCATCTTCATCAGCCACGACCTGGCCGAGGTCCTGAGCCACTCGGACTCGGTCACCATCCTGCGGGACGGAGAGTACATCGACACGGTGAACGCGCGGGACGTGAGTGAGGATGATTTGAAGCGTCTCATGGTGGGCCGCGAGATTGGCTCCGCCTACTACCGCACGGACTACGGCAGCCCCATTTCAGACGAGGTGATCCTGTCCGTGAGGGACGTGAGCGTTCCAGGGCAGATCGAGGGCGTCAGCTTCGACCTGCACCGGGGGGAAATTTTGGGTTTCGGCGGCCTGTCGGAGTGCGGGATGCATGAGGTGGGCAAGGCGGTGTTCGGCGCGTCCTGGGACAGAAGCGGGAGCGTCATGCTGGTGAAGGACGGCCAGGCTTATCTTGCCGTTGACGGCATCCCCATGGCCATACGCCACTCCATCGCCTACGCCTCCAAGGACCGGGACACAGAGTCCCTCATCGTGAACGAGTCCATCCGCAACAATGTCGTGCTGCCCTCCCTCGAGGATTTGGCGGAGAGGCACCTGTTGAAGAAGCGGAAGCTGGACAGGTTTGCGAAGGAGCACTCCGAGCGGATGCAGACGAAGATGCAGGGCGTGAATCAATTTGTCTCCGACCTGTCCGGCGGCAACAAGCAGAAGGTCGTGCTGGCCCGGTGGCTGGGCAAGGGAAGCGACATCCTGGTGCTGGACTCGCCGACGCGCGGCATCGACGTCAAGGTGAAGCAGATGATCTACGCGCTGATGAGCGAGCTCAGGGAGCAGGGCAGGTCGATCATCATGATCTCCGAGGAGATCCCGGAGCTGCTGGGGATGTCCGACCGCATCCTCATCATGAAAGACGGCCGGATCAGCGGCGAGTTCCTGCGCAGCCAGGCCCTCAGCGAAGAGGACCTGATCGCGAAGATGGTGTAAGGGGGCGGGAACAATGGAAAAAAGAGCTGAAAATTCAGTCTCGCGGCGCGAGCGATTAAATGACGGACAAAATCAAGTCCTCGCCTTCCTGGGCGGCGACACGTTCAAGGGATTTCTGCCGTTCATCGGCCTTGTGGCCATCATCGTTATCATGAACATCCTGACGGACGGCAGCCTTCTTCAGCCGAAGCGCGTCCGCCTGCTGCTCTCGCAGGTGTACTACCCCATGATCGTGGCGACGGGTGTGTTCTTCGTCATGACGCTGGGCTCCATTGACTTCACGGAGGGCTCGACGCTGGGGGTGGCGTCCATCGTGGTGTCAGCGCTGTCGTTTTACAGCATCCCTCTGGCGATCCTGGGCGGGGTCCTGACCGGGGCGGCCATCGGGGCCATCAATGGTTTTTTCCACGTGCGCTTCAAGCTCCAGAGCTTCATCGTCACCATCTGTACGATGTACCTCTTCCGGGGTGTGTGCGCCTACCTGACGACGGAGACAGCGATCCCCGCCTCCCCGGCGATCAAGGCGCTGGACAGCAACGAGCTGAAGATCGGCGTTACGCTCGCGGTGCTGTTCGCGGCGTGGTTCCTGTTCCGTTTCACGAGGGTGGGCAACGATGTGAAGGCTATCGGCTCCGGCGAGACGGCGGCGCGCTTCTCCGGCGTGCGGACGGATCGGGTGAAGTTCCTGGTGTTCGTGGCGGCGGGAGCGCTGACCGGGCTGGCGGCCTTCGTCAACGTCATCAAAGTGGGCTCCATCACGGCGACGGCGGGCAACCAGCTTGAGACGCAGATCCTCATCTCCCTCGTGCTGGGGGGGCTCCCCATCACGGGTGGGGCAAAGGTGCGTTTCTCCAACATCGTGGTGGGTACGCTGATGTACACGGTGCTGCACAACGGGCTGGTCATGATGGGCTTCGCCTCGGCCACGCAGCAGCTCATCAAGGGCCTCGTCTTCCTGGCGTTCGTAGCGCTGACCATCGACCGCAAGGCGCTCAAGGTTATCAAGTGAGGGGTGCGCCGTGATTACAAAACGCATCATTCCCTGCCTGGACGTGCGCGACGGCCGGGTGGTGAAGGGGGTTAACTTCCAGGGGCTGAGGGACGTGTCCTCACCCCTGGAGCTGGCGAAGTACTACAGCGACAACGGCGCCGACGAGCTGGTGTTCTACGACATCACGGCCTCGGCCGAAGGGCGGCGCATCTTCACGGACATCCTGCGGGAGACGGCGCGGAACGTCTTTATCCCCTTGACCGTGGGCGGCGGCATTGCCAGCCTGGAGGACTTTGAGCGCGTCCTGGACTGCGGCGCGGACAAGGTGAGCGTCAACACGGGGGCCATCGCCAACCCGGACCTTATCCCCCAGGCGGCGGAGCGTTATGGCTCTCAGTGCGTCGTGCTCTCCGTGGACGTGAAGCGTGTCGGGGGTGTCGGGGGGCACAGGCTCCCTGACGTTAAATCCGGCGGCCAATTCCACGTCTTTGCCCGCGGAGGCCGCGAGGACACGGGCATGGAGGCCATCGGCTGGATCCGGCGCTGCGTGGAGGCCGGGTCGCCGGGAAACCCGCTCTGCGGGGCGGGAGAGGTGGTGGTCAACTCCATCGACACCGACGGCATGCGGGGCGGCTTTGACCTGGAGATGCTGAAGGCCGTTACGGATGTTGTGTCCGTGCCGGTCATCGCATCGGGCGGCGCAGGGAGCGTCGACGACTTCATCACGCTCTTCAGGACGCTGCCCGGCGTGGACGCGGGGCTGGCCGCCTCGGTCTTTCATCCGCGCGCGGCGGGCGCTGATGGAGAAATTCCTATCCGCGACCTGAAGGCGCGCATGGCCGCGGAGGGCATCCCCGTGCGGCTGTAAGGAGACATTGACTGATGAACAAAGTTGCCATTGACGAGTTGAGTTTTGACGGGCGGGGGCTCATCCCCGCCGTCGTGGTGGACGATAAAACGGGCCGGGTGTTGACCCTCGCCTACATGAACCGCGAGAGCCTGGAGATCTCCCTGAAGCGCGGGTTAACCTGCTT
>JAFUYV010000198.1 GCA_017476945.1 Fretibacterium sp. | reverse complement strand
GCTCCCGCACCGGCGGCAGCCCCCGCACCGGCTCCGAAGCCCGCGGCAGCCTCTGCTGCCCCCGCTGCTGCCGCCCCCGCCAAGAAGGACGGGACGAAGAAGGCCAGCCAGACCGTCCGCGTGGACATCGGCCGCCTGGACAAGCTGATGAACCTGGTGGGCGAGCTGGTCATCAGCCGGGCACGCATCGAGCGTCTGGTGCAGGAGGCGCGCTTGCGCGAGTTCGACGACCCGCTCTCCCAGCTGGGGCGCATTTCCGGCGACATCCAGGAGCTGGTGACGAAGCTGCGCATGGTCCCGGTGTCCTTCACGTTCGACCGCTTCCCGCGCCTGATCCGCGACCTCTGCAAGACGCTGAACAAGAACGTGGAGCTTGTGCTTGAGGGCGAGGACACGGAGCTTGACCGCACCGTCATCGACGAGATTGGCGACCCGATGGTCCACCTGATCCGCAACTCCATGGACCACGGCATTGAGCACCCCGACGAGCGCAAGGCCTTAGGCAAACCGGAGAAGGGCATCCTGAAGATCGCGGCCTACCAGGAGGGCAGCGGCGTCGTCATCGAGGTGTCGGACGACGGGGCGGGCATCGACCCGGAACGCGTCCGCCAGAAGGCTATTGAGCGCGGAGTCATCACCGAGGAGCGCGCGGCAACCATGAGCGACGAGGAGGCTCAGCAGCTCGTCCTCCTGCCCGGTTTCAGCATGGCCAAGGCCGTGACGGACCTGTCGGGCCGCGGTGTCGGAATGGACGCCGTCAAGACGAAGGTCGAGGCCCTGGGCGGGCAGTTCGACATGGTGAGCAAGAAGGATGAGGGGACGCACGTCTACATCCGCCTGCCCCTGACGCTGGCCATCGTCCTGTCGCTGCTGATCAAGGTGGGCGAGGAGACCTACGCCATCTCCCTGGAGAACGTCGAGGAGACGATCATGGTCAAGAAGGAGAATATCAAGACCGTGCACGGCGAGCCGACGACGCTGCTCCGCGGCGAGGTGCTCTCCTTGAACGACCTGGGCGATGTCCTGGGCGCCGAGGGCGTGGAGCACGACCGGGACGAGTATCCCGTCGTCGTGGTCAAGATCGGCAAGAACAAGATCGGCTTCATCGTCAGCGAGCTGATCGGCCAGCAGGAGATCGTCATCAAGTCCCTGGGGCGCTTCCTCTCGAAGATCGACGGGATCACGGGAGGCACCATCCTTGGCGACGGGAACGTCGCGCTGATCCTGGACGTGGCCTCGTTCTACTCAAAGGGCTAACCGGTGGCGGCCATGCTTGACCTTGGGTCGTTCAACAGCTTGCAGCTGGACGCTATTCGGGAGGTGGGGAACATCGGCACGGGCAATGCGGCGACCGCCCTGTCGCAACTTCTTTCCTGCATGATCGACATGGATGTCCCGAAGGTGAAGCTCGTCTCGATCTATGACCTTGCCCAGCATTACGGGGAGCCCGATCAGCAGGTCGCCGCGGTCTTTGTCCGCTCTCTCGGGGGGTTCGACTGCAGCCTGATCTTCATCCAGGATGAGGAGGACGCCCGGATGATGGTGGAGCTCCTGTTGAAGCAGCAGTTCGGGGACTACATGCCCCAGGACATTCCCCAGGAGTTGAGCGACAGCGCTTTGTCAGAGGTGGGTAACATCATCTTGAGCTCCTTCCTGAACGCGATCAACATCCTCCTGGGGTCCCAACATCAGATCTCCGTCCCAGGGGTGGCCCATGATATGCTGTCCTCCATTCTGGACGTCGTGGCCTCAATCTTTGGCCAGATGGGCGAGATGGCCCTGATGGTGAACACGGAGCTTCGAATTGGGGGAACTGACGACTCCACGATCTCAGGGAACATCGTCATGATCCCCGACCCGGACGCGCTCGAAGTGCTCCTGAGAAAGTTAAAGGTGCTGTAATCATGGCAGAGAACACCTACGTCTTGGGTATGGCCGATCTGATGGTCGCCAAGGCCCCCGCAAAACTGGTGACGTTGGGGTTGGGCTCCTGCATCGGGCTCGTGATCTTCGACCATGTCGCCAAGGTCGCCGGGATGGCGCATATCATGCTTCCCGACAGCCGTGGGGCGGGCAACCTTGAGAAGGTGGGCAAGTTTGCGGACACGGCGGTCCCGGCCCTCGTCGAGGAGATGCTCAAGCTCGGGGCCACCCGGCCCCATATGAAGGCCAAGATCGCCGGAGGGGCTCAGATGTTTGCGCTGCCCGGCGCGTCCGCCGAGTTCCTGACGGTCGGCGCGAAGAACGTCAAGGAGACGACGGCCCGCCTGGCCCGGCAGGGCATCGCGCTGGTCGCGTCGGACACGGGCGGGAACAAGGGACGGACTGTGGAGTTTTCTACGTCCAACTGGATGCTGAAGATCAAGACCCTGGGGAAGGGCGTTACAGAGATATAGACCAACAGGGGGTGGCGCTTTGAGTCAGGAACAGGCCCAAGGAGGGGGAAACGCCGACGCGAAGCTGTGGGAAGAATATAGGGACGACCCTACGGAGGCCTGCCGCGAGCGGATCGTAAAGCGGTATTTGCCCCTGATTAAGTACGTTGTGGGGAGGATGGCCGTGACCCCGCCCCCTGGCCTGGACTACGAGGATCTCCTGAGCTTCGGGGTGTTCGGCCTCCTGGACGCCATTGACCGTTTTGACCTGTCCAAGGGCTTCTCCTTTCAGACCTTTGCAGTGCCCCGCATCCGGGGGGCCGTGCTGGACGAGCTGCGCAAGTGCGACTGGTTCTCCAGGACAGGCCGCGAGAAGGTCCAACGCCTCAACCGGGCGATGGAGAAAGTCCTGAGGGACAAGGGACACATCAGGGACGAGTGGGTCATGGAGGAGATGGGGGTGGACGAGCGGACCTACTTCGAGGTCCAGGAGCTTGCCAGTCGCAGCTACGTCACCTCTCTCGATGAGGTGATGCCCCTGGAGGACGGGGAGGTCCCCCTGGAGGCGACCCTTGCCGACGAGCGCGAGGGGGCCCCGGAGCGCCTGGAGTACGAGAGCGATATGGAGCAGCTCGTCTCCGCGATGAAGCAGCTCTCAGAGAGGGAGCAGCAGGTCCTCTCCCTTTACTACTACGACGGGCTTTCCCTCAAGGAGATTGGAAAGGTGCTTGGGGTGACGGAGTCCCGCATCTCTCAGATACACGGCCGCGCTCTTTCCGCGCTGCGCGCGAAGCTGCAGGCCGCGATGGCCTGACCTGGGGAGGACAAACGAGGAGGAAATGTCTTGGCGGCAATGCTGAAACTTGAGGCGGATAAGGAGGGCGTCTGGCTCTCCGCGCCGGAGGGGAGCTTCGCCCCGGGAGAGGTCTCTCAGGACGATATCTATGAGCTCTTGAAGAGCCATGGCGTGCGCAAGTACGAGCTGAAGGCCATTGAGACGTTCCTTCGCTCCAGGACGGGGGAGCCCTGCCGGATCGCGCCGCGCAATCCCTCCCATGAGAAGGACGCGCGGGTCACCGTGAGCCTCTCCAAGGACAATATGACCGCCTCCGTCCTGGTCGAGGCCCCCTTTTTCACAAAGCCGTGGCCCACAGAGGGCAACATTCTCAGGGCCCTGCGGGAGAAATCGGTGACGTTTGGCGTCGATCACGAGGCCATTCATGAGATGATCGAGAACCGCCGATGCGAGGAGTACGTGGAGGTGGCCCATGGGCAGCCCCCCGTCGAGGGGAAGGACGCCCGCATCGAGCTCTTCGTGGACCCGGACAAGCCCTTCGTGGTTCACGGAGACGAGAAGGTGGACTTCTGGAGCCGGAGCACGCTGGTCACCGTCCACCCGGGGCAGGAGGTCGCGGTCAAGCACCCTTTGGAGCTGGGGACGAACGGCGTGTCGGTCATTGGCACCCCGGTGAAGGCCGCTACGGTGAAGAACACGGACTTTGCCTTTGGCGAGGGGCTGGCGAAGGCCAAGAGCGACCCTCTCCTGCTCGTCGCCACCGCGGACGGACAGCTCAAGAACCACAGGGGCAAGCTGGTCGTTCTGCCGGAGCTGGACGTCCCCGGAGACGTGGACTTCGGCATCGGCAGCATCGACTTCACCGGCGCCGTCCGCATCCGAGGTTCGGTGCGCGCGGGTTTTCACGTGGCCGCCCAGGGGAACATCGACGTACACGGGATGGTGGAGGGGGCCGACGTCGACAGCCAGGACTCCGTGACCATCCACGGCGGTGTGCGCGCCATGGGCAAGGGCACGGTCCGGGCCAGCGGCGACGTCAGCGTCAACTTCGCTGACCAGGCGACGATCCGCAGCGGCGGGAACATCGTCGTCAAGAACGCCATTCTGCACAGCCACCTCTACGCGCAGAAATCGGTGCTTGTCCTTGGGAGCGGCAAGAAGTCTCAGATCGCGGGGGGCAGGATTGAGGCGGGCCTTGAGGTTTCCTGCCACGTCCTCGGCAGCGAGATGGGGACCAAGACGGAGGTCGTCGTCGGCCTTCCTCCGGAGCAGATCGAGAAGCGGCGCATCCTTCAGACCGAGGTCAAGCGCTGCGAGGAGAACCTGGAGAGGGTCGAGCCCAATCTTGCCCTCCTGAAGAAGCTGGAGGCCGCGGGCCAGCTTGACGATCAGAAGCGCTCGATGATGATGAACCTGACGAAGATGAAGTTCCAGCTTCAGGCGGCCCTGGAGAGCATGAAGATCGAACTCAACGACCTGGAGTACCAGCTTGGTTCTGTGCGCGACCGGGGGATTGTCCGCGTCAAGGAGATCTGTTACAGCGGGGTAATCATCTCCATCCGGGGCATCTTCTATCAGGTTCGGGAGCCCTGCAAGTTCACGTCCTTCATCGTGGACGAGCCGACGGGGACGATCACCCTGAGGCCCTTCGACTACGTGATGAATTATAAGGACAGGGACTGAGCCGTGCGGCGCAGGCGTCCCGCCGGTCTGTCAAGGGGAGGTGTTCGTGGTGCAGCCGATCAGCCTTTTGATGTCGCATTTCAACGTGGAGAATAACATCCACATGACCCCGAACGCCCTGGCCGCGGCCCAGGACACGGCCCAGGGTCAGGAGATCGTGCGCGACAGCATCCGCATTACGCAGACGGTGCAGGCCAACGAGGCCGCCGCCGAGACGCAGAAGGTACACCGCCGCAGTGAGGAGGAGGAGAGGGAGGACCGGCGCCGCGGAGCGCGGGACACCTATTCCGGCTCCGGCTCCCAGGACGGAAACGGCGAAGGGGCCCCGGAAGAGGCTCTCAAGGAGGGCACCGCGGAGGAACCTCTGCCGGAGGTGCGTACCGCGGGGCGTCCCGCCGCGAAGGGGTTTGAACTTTATGTCTGACCCCACATCTAAGGACAGGGCGTGAGGAATACAGATGGCAGCTTCGAGCAGTCTGGGGTATATCATCGTTGACGGCGTTGAGGGGCAGATCCGCGGGGCATCGCTCGTGGTGGACCTGAGGGGGATCCCGATGGACTTTCGCTATACGGATCCCATCCGTCCCTCGCGCCTGGAGCGCGTCCTCTACGGCAGCGCGCTGGACACCTACCTTCGGGAGGAGCTGGTCCTTCAGAGCCTTCTTGGCGCCGTGGAGGTCAAGCCGCAGCTCTGGCTCTGCAACGACCTTGACCTCGTTGCCCCCCTCAAGGAGACGGGCAAGGTGAGGGCTGCCTTCGTGGCCGCCTCCTCCCATGCGCCTCTGGAGGCGGTTGGGAACATCGAGCCCGCAAACGAGCCAAACGCCATCCTGCTCCAAGCGGACGCGGTGAGCGCGCCCCTGCGTGTGGCCTTCCCCCCCGCCTCGCGGCCCGACGAGGCACAGCAGGCGGCCGGGCTCCTGGTGGAGGCGTCCAAGACGATGGAGCTGTTGGAGCCTTTCACCCGTATTCAGAAGGCGCTCCTCTCCCTGGGCGAGGAATAGCCCCTTGGCAGGCCTTCGCGACAGCCTGGCGCGGCATTTTCTTAAACAGGCGGAGGTCTGGGGGGGTAGTGACCTCTCCCTTGACGCCCCGGGCGTCTACACCCTGCGTCGCTCCGTGGCGGCGCATCCCCTCCGGTTCAAGATGCCCCTCCTCCACACGTCCGCCCTGCCGCTGGGGCAGAGGCGTCAGCCCCCGGCCAGCAACGGCTTCCGTTTCTCCCCAGTGTCCGCAAAGGCGAGGGGGGAGCGCGTGCGCCGCTACACCGCGAAGAACCTCAAGGTCTTCAGCGCCCCGCTGAAAAACCTGGGCAGGCTGAAGGTCCACAACGGCCTCAACCGGATGCGCGAACTTCCCCAGGAGCGGACTAACCGCCTCAAATGGCAAACCCACCGGCCCAAGGAACCGGGGGAGGCGATTCTCGCGTGGTATGGTCCCCTGATTGAGGATGCCGTGATAAAATTAACTTTGGATAAGGCACGGGGGACGCTCCTCGTCTGGTACGATCCGCAGCCCCGTCATTCCAGGACGGGAGGACTGTATCTGTATCGCCGGATGGGGGCCGGTGAGAAGCTGGAATGGCGTTGGGTGTGAAGCAGGCTCGCATGAGCCGGTGATATTAAATTTGGAGGTTCGTTTTGTATGAGTGAGGAGAGGAAGGCTGAGGCTTCTTCGGTGAGCGTGGGGAGTCTGGTGGATTGCGTCGTGGAGCAGATCATGCCTTATGGCGCCTTCGTTCGACTGACTGATTCAGGGCGAAGAGGAATGATACATATCTCCGAGCTCTCGTTTAACTTCGTCAAGAAGGTTGAGGATGTCCTCTCCCTCCAGCAAAACATCAAGGCAAGGGTCATCAAGATCGACGAGAAGGGGCGCATCGACCTCTCCTTGAAGAAGGTTGAGGAGCGCCCGGTCATTCATCAGGCGCCGGTCTCCCGCGACGAGAAGGACAGCTTTGAGAAAAAGATGGCCTCCTTCCTCAAGGTGAGCGAGGCCAAGATTGCCGACCTGAACAGCAAGATGAACACCCCGCGGTCCGGGCGCAAGAGGGGCGGTGGTCATCCTGCCCGGGGATAGCCGCGTGGGGCGTCTGGCTTTGAACACAGCGGGCCTGGGGAGGCAAATGCCTCCCCTTTTTTGTGAAGGGTTTCAGCACCGGATGGAGGCTCGCCGCTTCGACCCCTCGCTCATCCTGGGCGGCGTGCTCTGCCGCTTTGGGTATGTCCGCATCCTGTTTTGTGCCCCCTTGTCCCCGTCGGGCCCCGGGGGCCTGCGCCCGTTCCCCACGACTTTCTGGCTGGCCTGTCCCTGGCTGGTGAGCCGGGCGGGAGCCGTGGAGTCGGAGGGCGGGGTGCGCCGCCTTGAGGAATGGCTCGCCTCCCACGCGCCGGGGCCGTGGCGGGAGTATGGCCGCCTTCACCAGCTCCTGAGGCTGGCCCTGCTGTCCCCTCATCAACGGGACTTCCTGCGCCGCTTCCGGCCAAGCCTCTTCGATGGGCTGCGGCTGGGCGGTGTGGGGGGGACGCGCCCGCGCGACGGGGAACTCCGCGTCAAGTGCCTGCATCTTCAGACCGCGTCATGGCTCGCTCTGGGGCGCCATCCTGGGGCGGAGTGGCTGCGCGCTGAAGGGCTCGACGGGGACTGCGACGGGCGGGAGGCCCTGGTGCCGACGGCGGCGCGTGGATGCGCCCGCTTGCCGTTGGCCGGCGGGCAGGAGGGCCTATACCCACAGGGCACAGGATGCCGAACGGCCGGCGGACTGAGCTGCGCCTGAAATTTGAACGGAGGGGTAGTACATTATGTGGAAAGGACGCTTTAAGGAGGACATGGCCCAGGTGGTCCTGGGGTTCAACCAGTCGCTGGACCTGGACTGGCGTATGGCGGAGCACGACATTGAGGGCAGCATCGCCCATGTCCGCATGTTGAGGGCGACGGGGCTGCTGCCCCCCGGTGAGGCGGAGAAGATTGAGGCTGGGCTCCGCCAGGTGCGGCAAGAGGTGAGGAACGGCACGCTCCAGCCCTCCGAGGCCCTAGAGGACGTCCATATGAACATTGAGGACCGGCTGACCGCCCTCGAGCCTGCGGGGGCGCGCCTGCACACGGGACGCAGCCGCAACGACCAGGTGGCCACCACCACGCGCCTGTACCTTCGAGACCGCCTGCTGGCCCTGGCGGAAGCTCTGCACGGGCTCCTGGCCGTCCTGCTGGACCGCGCGGAACACCACCGGAAGGTCATCGTCTCCGGTTACACGCATCTCCAGCAGGCCCAGCCCATCTCGCTGGGGCACTATTGGATGGCGTGGTTCGAGGCCTTCATGCGGGACTGCGGACGTCTGGACTTCGCGCTCGACGCCCTGGACGAGTGCCCTCTTGGCGCCGGGGCGCTGGCAGGTTCCACCCTGCCGCTCGACCGGGAGATGACCTGCCGCCTGCTGGGGTTCAGCCACCCAACGCGCAACAGTCTGGACACCGTGGCCCAGCGGGACTACATGGCGGACTACCACCACTTCGCCGCGCTCTTCGCCGTCCACGTCTCGCGCCTTGCGGAGGACCTTATCATCTGGAGCACACAGGAATACGGCTGGCTGAAGCTGCCGGACGCCTTCTGCACGGGCTCCAGCATGATGCCTCAGAAGAAGAACCCCGACGTGCTGGAGCTGTCCCGCGGAAAGGCCGGGCAGGTCCTGGGGCACATGATGGGCCTGCTGACGACGCTGAAAGGTCTGCCGATGACCTATGACCGAGACCTTCAGGAGGACAAGCGCGGCCTCTGGGCGTCGCTGGACACGGTGGAGGGGCTGCTCCGCGTGCTGCCCCCGCTCCTGGCCCGCACAGAGGTGGCCTCGGAGCTGGCCCGCGCCGGGCTTGAGAAGGGCTTTGCCCTGGCCACGGATGTGGCGGAGTATCTCGTCCGCAAGGGTATGCCCTTCCGCGAGGCCCACTGGAAGGTGGGGCGGCTGGTGGGCTGGTGCGTCGAGCAGGGGCTGCGCTTCCGGGACCTCTCCCTGGAGCAGTGGCGGGAGCATATCCCGGAGGTGGACGGGGACCTGTTGGAGCTCCTCACCCTTGAGGCCAGCGTGGAGCGCCGCAGCACGTACGGTGGGACGGGCTTTGAGCAGGTGGCACTCCAAATTGAGGAGGGGAAGTCCCGCCTGGAGGGCCTCCGCTCCACTCTGGAGGAAAGACGGCAGCGCATGGCCGTGAAGCTGTAAGCTATCCGGGGGAGACAGCCTCCCCCGACCTTTTAACTCCGCGCCCGGGCAGCGAGCTGGCCGCAGGCCGCCAGGATATCCGAACCGCGCTCCCGGCGCACCTCAAACTCGATGTGCAAAGCCGTCAATGCGGCGCAGAACGCCTTGACCCGCGCGTCGGGCGAGCGCTGAAACTGCGATGGCCGGCCGGCGAGCCCCTGAGGGGGGACGTTGTAGGGGATCAGGTTAACGTAGGGATTCAATCCGTCGAGGAGCGCCGCCATCTCATAAGCCATCTGGGGGTCATCGTTGACCCCGTCGATCAGGACGTACTCGATGGTGATACGTTCCCCCGTGCGCTGCCGGTAGAGCCGGAGGGCCTCCACCAGCCTGGACAGCGGGTATGTCCGGTTCACGGGCATGAGCTTCGAGCGCAGGGCGTCGGATGGCGCGTGCAGGGAGACGGAGAGGCGGACCGGGATCTCGAAGTCCGCAAGGTCCTCAATGCCGGGGACGATGCCGGAGGTCGAGATGGTGATGTGCCGGGCACCGAGGTTCCGCATCTTGGGATGGTTCAGCCGGCGGATGGCCTCCAGCACGTTCGCCTCGTTCAGCAGCGGCTCCCCCATCCCCATGAACACGATGTTGTTGACTCCCTCCTGTAAGCTCCTGTCGAGGCAGCGTCTCTCCATCATCAGGAACTGTCCCAGGATCTCTCCCACCGTGAGGTTGCGTGTGAAGCCCAGCGCCCCCGTGGCGCAGAAGGCGCATTTCAGCGGGCAGCCCACCTGGGTGGAGATACAGGCCGTCTTATGCCCGCCGTGGTCGAGGAGAACGGACTCCACGCGCTGCCCATCGGCCATCTGCCACAGGAACTTCCTGGTGCCATCCTGCGAAAGCTGCTCCTGGATCTGAATGGGGAGGGTCATCAGCACCTCCCCGCACAGGCGCTCCCGCAGGGCCTTGGAAAGGTTGGTCATCTCGTGATAGTCGAACACCTTGCGGGCATATATCCACTGGCACACCTGGCCGGCCCGGAAGCGGGGCTCGCCCCATTCCTCCAGGCGCGCCTGCCACTGCTCACAGGAGAGCGAGAGCGCGTCCCCCGCCGCCTCATTCTGTTCCTGCCTGTTTGTCGTCTCCATACTTATCCTCCGCTATTTCAATAGACATCATTTTTATCATAGCACAAACGGCGACGGCAGGTAACGGAAAAGTTTATGTTATGCAATCCCGCGGAGTTTCCTTTTCAGAAGATACAGTATGACTCCGGCAAACGTCCTCCCTGCCGCGGGCATAGGAGCCAAACAAGCTCATTTTGCTGATGCCGTACTGTTCGCCAGCGGCGCGGTTTTCTGCCTGATTTCGTCTATCGTGTAAGGCATTTTAGATCCTCCTCAAAGTTCACTCGATTCCTTTTCCATATCACCCAGCTAGACATATCTGTAAACTGTTTTTTCATTCCTTATCTGCACTCTCAGCGCCTCCGGCTAATTCTAACAACTTTTCCTCTAAATCAGCAATATCGTTTTCGAGCGTGTCCCAGACAACACCGAGATCCACATTCTCGTAATCGTGGGCGTGAAGGTTTCTCATCGCCCTGATTGCGTGCCACGGTATTCCTGCCGCCCTCGCTTCGTCGGATAGCCGCCCGGCAAGCTCCCCAATCTGTATGAGGCACATACTACAAGCGTACTGAAACGCGATGTCCGTCTGATATGCCTCAAAACTCTGGTTATACCGCATCATCAGGGTTTCAATGTCGCGGCAGTACGCGATCATCTTCTCTATAATGGCTCTGTCCTCATTCCTCATACAGCAGAACCCCCTCGCCTGTGATACGCTCTAAAAAATCCCTGTCCTGTATTCCCGTCGTAACTACGTCCACGTGGCAGTTCAGATTTTCCTCCAAGTCGTGCACGAAGGAGAAATACTGAATCAATCCTCTCAGTCGGCCACGGTCTATGACAAGGTCAACGTCGCTTTCCTCGTCCGCCTCGCCGCGGGCGTAGGAGCCAAACAGGCTCATTTTACTGATGCCGTACTGCTTCGCAAGCGGCGCGGTTTTCTGCCTGATTTCGTCTATCGTGTAAGGCACGTCAACTCCTCCTCACAATTCGTTCAGTTCCTTTTCCATATCACCCAGCTCATCCACCAGCGGCAACAGCTCCTCCAGCCGTGCCACGATGCGCCGCTGTTCGGCGAGGGGGGGAAGTGGAAATAGCATATTTAACACATTCTTACGCTCAATACCTGGGATAATACTTTTAGCTTTCTGTTTTAATTCACCAACATAAAACTTTAAGCCGTTTGCCAAGTAACAAGTATTGAGTAAGATGGGCGTTATTGCCATAATTTGCCGAGCTATGTGTGCTTCTTTCGCTTTCAAAAAAGTAACTTCGCCCACAGTCCCTTTACAAGTAAGTAAAATATCTCCTTGATGTGAAACTGCTTTAGGTTGCGTCGTCCATCTATTTATCATAATTTCCCCGTCTTGGAAGTTACTTGCTCCCGTGATATAGGGGATACCTTCACCTTGGTCATTATAAGCTGTCGGCGTTAAGTCCTATCCCGATAACAGCGAAATACACTCCCCCAGCCTCACCCAGCACCAGCTCTCCGGGATGTCAAAGGGTATCTCACCATCCGCTATCGGCGGCAGCGGGGCGGAGCGGCGGATTTTGCCCTCGCTGACGAGGCGGGCTTTTTCCTTCTGAATCTCGGCCAGAAGGTCACGCGCGTCGCCGTCGTCGGGTTCGCGTTCCGTCAGCTTGCCCTCAATGGCGGCTTGTAAGAGTGATTTTCTGAGCCTGTCGGCTAACATGGCTTGCCTTCTCTCATTTATCCAAGTCCTCAAACAGCGCGTCAACGCTGGTGTAACGTTCCCCTGTCCCGTTTGCCAGCATTTCGTCGCCCTCCTTGATTGCGGCGACGGTTATCTCATAGCGTTCCTCAAGCCTCTCCATCCTGTAGTCCTCAAGGGTTTTTCCATCGTCGTACAAAATTCCCGTAAGGTTATCAATAATCTCTCCTACATTTTTAGGGACAGGTCTTGGCGTTATGGCATTTTGTGTTCTGCAAGACTGCGCGTAGTTATAAATCACGTCACGCTGCGGCTCTGATAAGGAGCCCAAAGCCTGTATAGTTCTATTCGGTTTTGATACCGCAACCGCCATTTTCTACCCCTCCTTAAAACTCAATGAAGTTAGCGCTTTGCAAAAGATTATACAACGTGACACGGCATCATCACCTCTCCAGCAAACTCTCAAGCAGCGATATCTTCTCCCGCATGACGTTAAAAGAGCGTTGGAGATTGATAAACGCCTCGTGCGGACTTGGGATAACGTCGACCTTTGTCGCGTAGCCGCAGAAGTCGAGATTATATCCAGCGTCCTGCACTTCCTGGGCAGATTTTTTAATAGCAATCGGAAGTTCATCCTCATCAAAAAGCTCTTCGCGTTCATTCCACCATTGGATGCAATCACCAAAGCAATCGAGTGTGAAGGGCCTCGTCTTGCTGTACGGTTTGTTACCCGGCAGAAGCGGAACGCGATAAAACCAGATGTCTTTCGTCGGTTTCGCGTCTTCGAAGAAACAAGATTGGTCGTTATCGAGGTGTAGGGAGAAAACACCCCAGCCGGCAGCCGGACAACGGTATGCAGGTTAAACTCCTCAAGGAGCCGCTTCTTTATCGCTACCTTCGGCCCGTCCGTCCCGAGCAGGAACCCGTCTGGAATGATGATCGCCGCCCTGCTGCCCTTCTTTAAGTGGTACGTGGCAAGAGCCATGAACAAACCCGCCGTCTCGCTGGAACGCATCCTGGCTGGGAAATTGTCCTGTACGCTCCTCCGCTCCGTCCCGCCGTAGGGGGGATTCATCAGAATGATGTCGAATTTGTCCTCATCGTCCAGCTCCCGGACGTTGCGCTCCAGCGAGTTGCCGTGATAGAACTCCGGCGCGTCGACGCCGTGAAGCAAAAGATTCGTTATGCCCAGAAGGTAGGGCATGGGCTTTTTCTCAATGCCATAGACGCTCCGGCGGTAGGTGGCGGGCCTCGATCGTCCCGGCCTGCGGGCTGAGGGCGTCAAGGGCCGATGTGAGGAAGCCGCAGGTTCCCGCCGCGAAGTCTGCCACGCGCTCACCCAGCTTCGGGGCCAACCGCCCCACCATGAAATCCGTGACGGCCCGTGGCGTGTAGAACTCCCCGGCGTTGCCCGCGCTCTGGAGGTCTTTTAGGATGCCCTCGTAGATGTCGCCGAAGGTGTGACGGTCTTCGGCGTCGGAGAAGTCGATCTCGTCGATGACGTTCACGACCTGCCGGAGAAGGATGCCGTTCTTCTGGTACTGGTTGAGGTCAGCGAACACCTCGCGGACGATTGCCTGGCGCATAGGCGTCTCCGGCGTGACGACAATGCCCTTGAGCGCGGCGAAAAGCTCGTTGATGAACGCGAGGAGCTCTTCGCCCGTGAGGGCGGTGCCGACATCCTTGCCGTCGGCATCCTTCGCATGCGCCCAATTGCGCCAGCGGTACTTTTCGGGAATGATGGAGACGAACTTGCGCTTGGCCTTGTAGGCCTTGTACTCCCATTCCGTCTCCTGCGCGTCATAGACCTTGAGGAAGAAGAGCCACACCATCTGCTCGATGCGCTGGGCGTCACCACTGATGCCTGCGTCGCGGCGCATGATGTTCTGAAGACGCTTGACGAGGTTTTGCGTTGCCATTGTTCCTATGCGACCTTTCTGTCAAGTTCATTTTCAAGTTCGCGCACCGCCTTCTCGAAGTTCTCCGGCCCTCCGAAAAACGCCACAAGCTTCGAGGGAGTTCCGATGGCGTCCAGCGGCGGGATGTCGAGGATGCTGTCGCTTTCGAGTTCACGGACGCCGCCGTCGGCATATTTGTCGAGCAGAGTCTCAAGTATCTGACGCGCCTTGCCCTCGTGCTTGGCGAGGTAATTGCGCTTCTTCACGTTCTCGGCGCGCTCGCGGCGCGTGAGCGGCTTCTGGTCGAAAGCGAGGTGGAGGATGATGTCGAAGGCGTCCTTGTCGGCGAGGCTCGGGTTC
>JAFUYV010000197.1 GCA_017476945.1 Fretibacterium sp. | reverse complement strand
CGTCCGTGTTGATATGCGTGGTGCCGGGGATATGGCCATTGAGATATGCAATCTTCTCCTCGCCCCAGCTGCACTCAAAGACCTTGAAGGGCCGGCCGTCGTAGGTGTCGGGCTTGCCGCCCCCCAACAGGGCCTTCAGCCATTCAGGATAGACGTAGAGCTGATAACGCGGATAGCTGGCCATGGGGATCGTCTCGTTCGCCGTCCACTGGGACGCGGGCAGGGTGAAGGACACGACGCGCTTCACGCCCTTCTTCTCCAACCCCGCCAGGAACTTCTGCCCCTCCGCGCCGTTCAGGTCCTTCGCGCCATAGAGGACGACGGTCTTGCCCGCGGCGACCCCCTTCTGTGTCAAGACCCTGTCGAGCGCCGCATCGTCCATCAGCGCCGTCCAGGAGAGCGGGAAATCCATCGCGCCCGCGATGTGCCCGCCGCGGACGGCTCCATCCAGCTTCCAACCCTGATAGGCTGCCTCGGGCCGGAGGTCCAGCATCACGGTATCAAAATTCCCGATGTAGCCGCGAAGCGCCTCAGCAGAGTCCAAAACAGTCAGCGGCATCTCCGCTCCCGCCGCGCATGGGGCCAGCGCCAGAAGCACCGCAACAAAAACGAACAGGAATCTCCTCATCGTAAGACCTTGCCTTTCCTAAAAATCATATTCAAAACAGGTTTGAAGCACACTTGCCCCGAGGGCCGCGAAACCGTCATGCCGGGCACGGCAAAGAAATTGCCGGGAAGGATAAGTATAAAGGAAGGGCTGTCTCACAAAAACAGGCTACCCCTTTCTCCCCATGCCTGGATCAACGCGGCGGAATGCAGCACGTGCATCGCTATAAACGGCTCACGTCTCCCCCAGGCGCATGGAAGGTCCTCCTTTCTTCTTAAAGAATAAACTCCACTGTGAAACAGCTTTGATAATTATACGTTATTTCCTGGAAAAAGGACACCGTTTTCCGATGCACTGATTGTTCTTGGCGGAATGAATACACACGACGTCACCGCAGTCCATTGCCACCCCCAAATGCTCTTTGACAAAATCAACCGCGGCCAGAATTGCAAGGTAGGAGTCCCTCTTGCAACAGCGCGGGCCACCGTTCTTCCCGATCGCCTCAAGCGCCCTGGACGTCATCAAGTTGGACACCCCCCAGGATTTCCCTGAGAGCGGTGTGGAATTTAAGACAATGGAAATAAAAATCCCCGCGCTGACCCCGGCGCCGCACGCGCCCCAGAAACCGCAGGCGCCGCCTGGCACCTCCCGCCCCCTGCTCTGCATCTCTACAAGAGCCTGAGGAAGGTCAATGCCGCCTCCGGCATTCTTGTAGGCCGTCAACAAAGCTGCCCCCACCATGACGTGGTGCTCCGGCCCGTGCATATGACAGAAGGGCTCCGCCATCATTTTTCGAATGACCTCAATCGGGTTTCTGGAACTCTCATGAAGGCACAACCCGATAATGGTGTCCATACCCTCCATGTGGCACTCGCTGCACACATAATGCTCCCGGACGCACCTTGTTTTGCTGAGCTCTTTCTTGTGGCAGAGAGCACATTCCATAAGCGTATCTTCTTTGAGATATTCCAGCGGCGCCGCGCAAATCAGACACTCTTCAGCCATCGTAAACCTCCATTACCTCAGATATTCCAGAACGCGCATCCAATTTTCACCGAGGATTGCATCCGCTGACCGCGGAAATTCCTGCCGCAAAGCCTTTATAAACGGGACAACGTGACGGTAGGTCGGGAAGGCGCTGTTATGCCTGTCCGCCTCCGGCTTATCGAACTCGCAGAGGTCCAGCCCAAGGCCCAGGTGCTCCACGCCAACAAGCTCAACGATGTGACGCGCGTGCTTCAAGAGGCCCCTATAACAGGGGTCATCCTCATGTGAAAGGGCAGGATATTTTCCTCCCTGCTCCGCTGCCTCTTTCATCATCTTCGCCCCATCGGGGCGAATGAATGAAACCGTGTTGTTCAGGCCAATAACCCCACCCCGTTTCGCCAGCCTGACGATCTGCTCATCGGTAAGGTTACGGGCAACGGGGCAAAGGGCGCGGCTGTTGGAGTGCGACGCGATCACCGGACCGTCGAAACAACGCAGCACATCGTCAAAGCCTGTGTCATTCAGGTGGCTGACGTCAAGAATCATCTTCAGGCGGGCCGCCTCCTGCAGCAGTGCAACGCCAAATGGCGTCAAACCTCCCGGCTGCCCCTCCTCAAGCGGCAAAAAATGGCAGCCGTCCGCCGCAAAGTTCCGGCGGCTCCACGTGAGGCCCATAAGCCGCACCCCCAGCTCGTAGAATACAGAGAGAAGTTGAACATCCTGCCCAAGGGGGTCAACGCCCTCGAAGGAGAGGAAGATAGCCAACCGTCCGGCACTTACAGTCTCGCGCGCTTCCTTCGCGGTGCGGCAGAGGGCAAACAACCCCGGAGATTCCCGCATTTCACAATGCAGGTTCCCAATCTGGGACAAGGCCACCCGTAACGCCATCTCCGGGATGTACTCGCTGGGAATGAAAATCGAGCAGACCAGGACGTTCACCCCGGCCGCGCGCAGATCGTCCAGATAAAACCTCTCGATAACCCGTGTTTCCCCCATGCGGCGCAGGCGGAACACATCCAGCAGAAGATCGTAATGCGCGTCAACCACCATAGTTTTCACAATAGCCGGGCTCCTCCTGAGAAAATTCTTGGCTCCTATTTTAACATCTTCCTTATCAGAAAAATCTCCCTCGCCGGACGGATCGCCTGAATCGCCGTACGCGCAGGGCTTGTGAGCCCGTCCGGGGTCTTCATCAGGTCAAAGATGTAATTGATTACGGACATTCTCCCTAACTCATCTTCTCCTGATAAGGCTCTCTCTAGAGATTAAAGGGCCTTAAACGATATGAAAAGGTGGGAAGGAATATTGCAGGGGATACGATTGTTACATATCATCCCACTCCAACCGCACAAGAGGAAAATTTTTGAGGACGCCTTGTTTTTCCCTGCGAAATCGTGTATACTTACCTTACTTCAAGTTTTTAACCTGAGGAGTGGGTTTTTGCCCGCTCCTTATTTGTTGACAGGGGGGCGTTGAGAGACCGAAATGGAGACAAAAAGCGTGGAACAGGACGGGCAACGTCTGACCTTTGCCGTTACAGAGGTTGTTGAGCGGCTGGGATATGAGTGCGTCCACGTGGGGACGAAGGGGGGGCCGGGCGGTCTGAACCTCCAGGTTTTGATCGATTCCCTAGGGGGGATTGCCGTCGATGACTGCGAAAAGGTGTCACAGGCCCTGAACCGCATGCTGGACAGCGAGGCCTTTCCTGTCTTGGAGGGACGTTATTATCTTGAGGTCAGCTCACCAGGGCTGGAACGCCCTCTGTTCACCCCAGAGCAGTATGGGCGTTTTCGAGGACGGGAAGCCCGCCTCCGCCTGAATGAGCCTCTTGAGGGACGGAAATCCATGACAGGGACGATCGAGGCTGTGGACGAGGAGGGAGTCACCCTTTACATCGCGGAGGAGGAGCGAAAAGTCTTCGCCCCCTTCAGGCTCATCAAGGGGGGCAATCTGGTCTTTCGTTTTGACGCTCAAAACCCACGCAAGCCTCGTGGAGGCCGGACGGGCAGCTCTGGAAAAGCGATACAGCCTCGCGGCGCGAGCGCTCAGATCCAAAAGAATCATCGTGAGGAGGAGCTTTAAATGCAGCTGGGGCGCGATTTTGTTCATGCGCTGAATCAGATAGCCGAGGAGCGCAACCTTGACCCTGCGCTGATCGTCTCGAGCCTGGAGGCGGCCCTGATCTCAGCCTACAAGAAGTATCAGGGCGGAAACCAGGAGGCCGAGGTCCATATCAACCTGGAAACGGGGGATGTCGTGGTCAATGAGCTGCGCACCGTCGTGGAGGACCTGGCGGGCCCGGCCGGGGAGCTGGAGTCCCCCGACACACAGATCACCTTGGGGGATGCGCGGAGACTTGGATTTGAGGATGCGGCCGTTGGGGATGTGCTTCATATTGAAAAGAACCCTGTTGACTTTGGCCGTATCGCCGCACAGACGGCGCGTCAGGTGATCATCCAGCGCCTGAAGGACGCGGAACGCCAGGTGATCTACAGCGAGTTCTCCGACAGAGTTGGAGAGATGATGACCGGCGTGGTCTTTAAGACGGAGAACGACCAGGTCCTCGTCCGCCTGGGTGAGCGCACCGAGGCCATCCTGCCGCGCAAGGAGCGCATACCCGGCGAGAACTACAATCCGGGCAGCGTGATGAAGTTTTACGTCCTGGACGTCCGGCAGATGACGCGGGGGCCGAGGATCGTCGTGTCGCGCACGCACCCCGGCCTGCTCAGAAAACTCATGGAGCTGGAGATCCCGGAGGTGCAGCAGGGAGTCATCGAGATACGGAACATCGTTCGGGAGGGCGGCGCCCGCGCCAAGGTCGCGCTGTCGACAATGGACCCCAATGTCGATCCCGTGGGGGCATGTGTGGGCAACGCCGGGGCGAGGATCAAGGCGATCAGCAATGCCCTGAAGGGCGAGAAGGTCGATGTTATTGTCTGGAGCAGCGACCCCCTCGTCTACATCCGCAACTCGCTCTCCCCCGCGCAGGTGGCGAAGGTAGAGCCGGTTTTGGATCAGGACCACGCGGCGCGCGCCTACGTCTATCCTGACCAGCTCTCCCTGGCAATCGGCAAATCGGGACAGAACGTCCGGCTTGCAGCACGCCTGACGGGGTGGAAAATTGACATCAGTTCCATTGAGGTTGACCGGATGCCAACGCTTCAGGATATCTTCCACGAGGTCGCGGAGGGAGACTGATATGCCCTCCATCCTCACCCGGCAGAGACCACGGACCTGCGTTGCCTGCCGCACGGAGGCGCCGAAGAAGGCGTTAATCCGCATTGTACGGACACCGGATGGCTCGGCGGTCATGGACGTTACAGGCAGGCTGCCCGGCCGGGGGGCTTACCTCTGCTTGAACGTGGAGTGCCTGCGGAAGGCCCGGAAGACTGGCACCCTGTCCAAGGCGCTCAAGACAACGCTGACAGATGCCTGCTGGGAGGATCTGGAGCGCTGTATTGAACGCTACGCAGAGGAGCATGGCCCGGAGGAGAGGCGGCGCGAGCTGCGCTCTCTTTTAGGTCTTTCCCGACGGGCTGGGCTGCTCCTCATTGGAATGGACTCCATCGGCACAGAGGCGAGAAAAGGAAAGCCCCTGCTCCTGCTGGCGGCGCGGGACTGCTCCGCGGCGGTGCAGAAGTTCGCGGAGGGGCTTGTCTCCGGGGAAAAACACCAGCTCGTAAGTCTGCCAGTGGATGTTGAGGGCCTGTCCACGGCGTTGGGTGCGGGGAACGTCCAGATCGTGGCCGTCCTCTCCCACGGAGGGCTGGCGGATAAATTGAAGGTTTTGCTTGCCGAATAAACGGCGTACAGGAAGGGAGATGCGCCTTTGAACAATAAAGTAAGGATCTATGATCTGGCTAAGAAGCTGAACAAGAGCAACAAGGAGCTCATGGCGCTGCTGGAGGAGATGGGCGTTCCATTCAAGTCCCATTCGAGCTCCATAGACAGCGAGACAGCTCAGACAGTGGAGGCCCTCATTGCAGAGGGGGCAAAAGCCGCGACGGAAGGACCGGCTCAGCCGGTTTCCCAGCGGCCTGCACAGCGGGTTTCCCAGCGGGAGGAAGCAGTGAAGACGACAAAAGACAACAGGGCTATGCCAAAAGATATGCCTGAGGGGAAAAAGAGCGAGGGGAAGAAGAGCGCTGAGAAGAAGAACGCCCCTCTCGCCATGGATAGGGGACCTGCCCCCCAGCAGGAACAGCCGCAGCCTGCGCGGCAGGCGGAGGACAGGAAGACAGCCAGG
>JAFUYV010000196.1 GCA_017476945.1 Fretibacterium sp. | reverse complement strand
GGTGCAGCTCATGGTCTGCGGCAAGACGCCCGTCACCCTGCCGCTGGACAACTACTTCAAGGAGCGCGAGGAGTCGCCCCGCGATGAGAACGGCGAGTACGACTACGAGCGGCTTGACGCTCTGGATCTGGCCCTGCTGGAGGACAACCTGACGCGCATCCTGGCGGGCGAGGGCGTGCAGACGCCGACGTATAACTTCATCACCGGCAAGAAGGAGCCGGGCAAGGTCATCAAGCTTCAGGAGTCGGATGTCCTCATCATGGAGGGCATCCACGGGCTGAACGACCACATCCTCGCCATGCTGCCGGAGGAGGCCCGCTACGGCGTGTTCGTCTCCCCCCTGACGGGCATCTGCATCGACCCGCACAACCGCACCAGCACCGGCGATAACCGTCTGCTGCGCCGCATCATCCGCGACTACCGAACGCGGGGCCGCTCCGCCCAGGGGACCCTGGAGGTCTATCCCAAGGTCATCCGCGGCGCGAAGCGCTACATCTTCCCCTACCGGCGGCGGGCGAACGCGCTCTTCAACTCCGCCCTGCCCTACGAGCTGGGCGTGCTGAAGCCCTACGTCGAGCCGCTGCTGCACACGGTGGACGAAAACGCCCCGGTGTTCAGCGAGGCCCTGCGCCTGCTGAATATCCTGCGCTTCGTCCCCTCCATCAACAACGACGGTATCCCGAACAACTCGGTCATCCGCGAGTTCATCGGCGGAAGCTGCCTGGACGTGTAAGGCAGATGAGTGTCCAGGGAGTTTTGTCCGCCCCTGAAATTCCCGAGTTTCGGTACGAATGTCGGGACGCCTTGGATTTTTGCAGGGAATTGCCCGACGGGACCGTCAAGCTGATCATCACATCGCCGCCGTATAACCTGGGCAAGGAGTACGAGAGAAGGGTGAGGATTGAGGATTACCTGGACAACCTGGTGCCCAGGCTGGGGGAGTTCGTGCGCGTCCTGTCGCGGGACGGCAGCCTGTGCTGGCAGACGGGCAGCTTCGTCAAGCAGGGGGAGGTTTATCCGCTCGATATCTATTTTTACCCCTTCTTCAAGCGGCTGGGACTGCACCTGCGGAACCGCATCATCTGGCACTTTGGGCACGGCCTGCACTGCCTGAAAAGGTTCAGCGGGCGCTATGAGACGATTTTATGGTTCACGAAATCCAACACGTACACCTTCAACCTTGATAGTGTGCGTATCCCCTCAAAGCAATGCCAGGTCGGCGGCGTCTCCTCCAGGGGAAAGAACCCGGAGGACGTTTGGGAAGTGACGATGGACAGGCTGGCCGACGATTGGGATGCGCTGATATGGGACATCCCCAACGTGAAGAACACCCATCCTGAAAAGCTGGATCACCCGTGCCAGTATCCCGTCGAGCTGGCGGAGCGCTGCGTGTTGGCGCTGACGAACGAGGGCGACATTGTGTATGATCCCTTTGCGGGCGTGGGCTCTTCCCTGGTCGCGGCCCTTAAGAACGGCCGCCGGGCCTACGGCTCGGAATGGGAGAGAAAATTTGTCGACATCGGCCTGGAAAGGCTGCAAAAGCTGAAGGAGGGCAGGCTGCGGACACGGTCTATCTGTCAGAAGGAATGGGAGCTTAAGCCGGGCGGATGCCCGCGTTCCCCCTGGCAGGGGAAAAGGAGTGAGAGATTATGAGCCATTTGCTTGACGCCGCGCGGGGGGACCGGCCGGCGGACCTCGTGATTAAGAATGCCCGGGTGGCCAACGTCTTTACGCTGGAGTACGAGGACGCCAGCGTTGCCGTCTGCGGCGGAAAGATCGCCGGGGTGGGGAAGGATTACGAGGGGCTTGAGACCGTGGACGCGGAGGGGGCCGTGCTGGTCCCCGGCATGATCGACGGGCACGTCCACATCGAGAGCACGATGCTCGCGCCCGCCGCCTTCGCCGCCGCCGTGGCGCCGCACGGGACGACGGCCGTCATGGCCGATCCCCATGAGATCGCCAATGCCCTGGGCATGGCGGGTGTGGAGTATATGTACCACGCCAGCTTCGGCCTGCCCGTGGACATCCTTCTGGGCGCGCCGTCCTGCGTGCCCGCGTCGCGGTTTGAGACGCCCTATGAGGAGCTGGACATGACCGCCATCCAGGAGATGTTTGAGAACGGCTGGTGCCAGCACCTGGGCGAGATGATGGACTTCCCCGCGCTCATCGGGGGGGACCCTGCCGCGTGGGGCAAGATCGCGGCGTCAAACGCGGCGAAGGTTCCCATGACCGGTCACGTGCCGGGCGTGTCCGGCAAGGCGCTGAACGCCTACCTGACCTCCGGCGTCTCGTCAGATCATGAGTCCTCCGTCCTGGAGGAAGCGCGGGAGAAGCTGCGCCGCGGAATGTGGCTCATGATCCGCGAGGGGGCGTCCTTCCCCAACCTGCGGGCGCTGCTGCCGCTCCTGAGGGAGAACCCGCTGTACTTCGCCCGGTGTATGGCCGTGACGGACGATATCACGGCGCTGTACATCAAGGAAATAGGACATATGGACGCGAAGGTGCGCATCATGGTTCAGGAGGGGATCGACCCGCTCATCGCCCTGCGGCTGGTGACGCTCTCGCCGGCCGAGTACTTCCGCCTGTGGGACCGCGGGGCCATCGCCCCCGGCAGGCGCGCCGACCTGGTGCTGGTGGATAACCTCAGGGATTTCAAGGTGCGGCACGTCTGGAAGGACGGCCGTCAGACCGTCAGAGACGGGACGCTTGTGCAGGGGGAGGCGGGGCGGGACGCCGCCTCCGTCCCGCTGCCTCGGGCCGCGCACGTGACGCCGCCGGCGGTCGAGCAGCTTCGCGTCCCCGCCCAGGGGCCGATGATCAACGTCATCGGCGTGGGGGAGGGTGAGATCATGACTCGGACGCTGGTCAAGGCCCCGCGCGTGGAGGACGGGTATGTCGTGGCTGACCCGGACCGCGACATCGCGAAGATCGTCGTTCTGGAGCGCCACCGCGGCACGGGGCGTTTTGCGGTGGGCTTTGTGTCCGGCCTGGGGATCAAGCGCGGGGCGCTGGCCTCATCCGTGGCGCACGACGCGCACAACTTCGTGGTGGCCGGCGCGGATGACCGCTCCATCGCCACGGCGTTGGCGTGCCTGTGCGGGACGGGCGGCGGTCTGGCCGTGGCTGAGGGCAGCGTGGTGAAGAGCGTGCTGCCTCTGCCCATTGGCGGCCTGATGACGAACCTGGGGGCTGAGGAGACGGCGGACGCCCTGGCGGAGCTGGAGATCTGCACCTCGGAGCTTGGCGTGACCATCCCGCACCCCTGTATGGTTCTCTCCTTCCTCTGTCTGTCCGTGATCCCGGAGCTGCGCATCACGGACCAGGGTTATGTGGACATCACAAAGGGCGGCATCCAGCCCCTCTTCGTGAAGTAAAATATGGGGGTTTCAGGGGGTAAGCGCCCTGCGGGGATTTTTTCCCCCTGAGCTTTTAATCTTGAAAGGAGCGTGTGTAGTGTGGAGAGTTTGTTCAAGGTTCGGGAGAACGGGAGCACCTTCGGGACAGAGGTGCTGGCGGGGATAACGACGTTCGTCACGATGTCCTACATCATCTTCGTCAACCCGGGGATCCTCAGCAACACGGGTATGGACTTCAACGCCCTGGTCGTGGTGACGTGCCTGGCCTCGGCGCTGGGAACTTTCCTGATGGCCGTGCTGGCCAATTACCCCATCGCGCTGGCGCCGGGCATGGGGCTCAACGCCTTCTTCGCCTTCGGCGTGGTGCTGTCGATGAAGGTGGGCGGCGCGCCCGTCACCTGGCAGATGGCGCTGGCGGCCGTGGCCGTGGAGGGACTCATCTTCGTCGTCCTCACGCTGACGAACCTGCGCGAGATGATCGTGGACACCATCCCAAAGTCCCTCAAGATCGGCATCTCCGCGGGCATCGGCCTGTTCATCACCTTCATCGGGCTCCAGGGCGCGGGCATCGTCGTCCACAACGACGCGACGCTCCTGGCTCTGGGGAGCCTCAAGGGCAACACGCCCGCGCTGCTCGCCATGTTCGGGCTGTTCCTGATGGCGGTGCTGACAGCGTGGAACGTCAAAGGCGCGCTCCTCATCGGCATCCTGGCCATCACCGGCATTGCGGCGGCCATGGGGCTCGTGGCCGTGCCGGAGACCTTCGTTTCCCAGCCTCCCTCCATTCAGCCGCTCCTCGGCCAGCTCGACTTCTCCCTCATCGGGAAGATGGAGTTCTGGGTCGTGGTGTTCACCTTCTTCTTTGTGGACTTTTTTGACACGGTGGGGACGCTGGTGGGCGTCTGCAACCGCAGCGGCCTGCTGGACGAGGAGGGCCGCCTGCCCCGCGCGAAGGGCGCATTGATGGCCGACGCCATTGCGACGGTCGCCGGCGCGGCGATGGGCACCTCGACGGTGACGTCCTACGTTGAGAGCTCCAGCGGCGTGGCCCAGGGCGGCCGCACGGGCCTGACCGCCATCGTGACGGCGCTGCTGTTCGTGGGTGCGATCTTCTTTACGCCCCTCGTGGGCATGGTCCCCGCCTACGCCACGGCCCCCGCGCTGATCCTCGTGGGCTTTTACATGATGATGAGCCTTCGCGACCTGAACTACGACGACTGGACGGAGTTCTTCCCCTCGCTGCTGGGCTTCTTTATGATGCCGCTGGCTTACAGCATCTCCATCGGCATCGAGTTCGCCATCGTGAGCTACGTCCTGGTCAAGAGCCTCAGGGGTAAGTTCCGTGACGTGAGCGGCCTGATGACTGTCCTGGCGATGATCTTCATCATCAAGGAGCTCCTCGCGTAGCAGGAAGGACAAACCAAGAAACACGGGATGCCCCCAAAGGCATCCCGTGTTTCGCTTTATCCCCGTGACGGGCAAAAAACATCCCGTTCCCGACAACGACGCTGCCAGGTCTTTGGCTCAGCGTCGTCACCACCCCTCGATGCGTCACCTGCGCAGTGCCTCTCTCAGGGCGTTCCAGTCCATGTTGCGGACGCTCTCCTCCACGGCCTCGAACTTCGCCTCTTCCAGCTTGGGAAGACGGTACTTCCTGACCTCCGAGATGAAGC
>JAFUYV010000195.1 GCA_017476945.1 Fretibacterium sp. | reverse complement strand
TCAAACATCTCACGAACATCTTCGGAGGGAAGTGGAAGCTGCACATCATCTGCATCCTGTCGGGGGAGACGGCGCAGCGTTACAGCACGGTCAAACGCCGCCTGGGGAATATCACCGACGTAATGTTGTCGCAGTCGCTTCACGAGCTGGAGGCGGCTGGGATTATCCACCGCGAGCAGTTCAACGAGATTCCCCCGCACGTGGAATATTCGTTGACGGAGAAGGGCAGAGGGTTTCTTCCCCTGCTGACACAGTTGGGGGAGTGGGCGGTGAACGACATGAAGCAGTATTCACTGACTCCATGCTGTGCCCAGTGCCTTGAAACGGAATGAAACCCGCTAAGACGCCTCGCGTCCCGCAAGCCGCGCCACCCGCCATCGGCTGAGGAGCCCCCCGCCCTTGAGAGGTTCGCCGTTGCCGAAGAGTAAATCCAGCAGGTGAAGGCTCTGATGGCTTCCGTCAATGCCCATCGCAGAACGGCATGAGGCACAGTAGGAGAGGATCGTCGGGCAACAGGACTCCGCCGCGCGGTTTCGCATGGCCTCGCGACCTATCCTCGCCTCTCCTGTCGTGATCATCTGAATGCCGCCGCAGCACCTGGCCTTGGGGCCAGAGAGCCCCATCTCGCGAACCGTCACGCCCAGACGCTTTAAAATCTCCCGGACGCTGAGCGCTACCTCCGGGTAATCCCCCATCGCGCAGGAGTCCTGAATGGAGACCTCAAGCCCGCCGTACTTTTCCTCAACGCCGTCCGGCAGGCCCAGCTCCAGCAACAGAGGCCACAGGGAGACGACGTCCCGCCCCTTCTCGTATTCCCGCAAAATCTTAAAGCAGTTCTGGCACGCGGTCACGACGGTCTCTGCCTCTATCACGTCAAGACTTTGCCTCACGGCGTCAATCCGGCGTTGAAAGGCCGCGTTCGCCCCCATTAGCTTCAGCGGCTTGGCGCAGCAGGCCATCAATAAGCCGCACCCGCCGCGACGTTCCCGAAGGAAGCCTCGTACCGAGATGACATGAGACGGGCTGTACCCCGCAAGGCTGCACCCGGGAAAAAAGACGGTTTGAGCCTTCCCGCTGGAACGGCGCAGGAGGCGCGACGCGGCAAGCCACTGGTCAATATGTACACCCAGATGAAAGAATTTCGACCGGACGCTCATGACCTTTCGTGACCGCGGTAAAGGAACTCAATCAGCAGCCAGCCCAGCGTGATGAAGGCGTCCATCATGAAGTTAATCAGGCTGAACGAGAGCCGCGGCATCATCAAACCCTCCCGCAGAATGGAGGCCGGGATGATTTTAACCCGCTCCGTGCCCAGCATCAGCCAGCATACGATGGTCACGACAATCAGGCTGAACGTCGCGACGGCGGGATTCCCGCACAGGCGGCGCAAAGGACGGATAAAAACCTGCGCCACAAAGAGGACGAGGACCAGCGCGAAGAACACAAAGCCCAAGTTGATCCTCATCTCCAGCCAAGTGTTCTGAAACAGGAGAACGGAGAGGAACATCCCCCACAGCGCGGCGTTGTAGAAACGGGCAAACATCATTCCGACTTAACCACTCACAGCGCGGGCTTGGTCAGCCGCACGATGACGGAGACCGGCGTGCCGTCCGGCGGCAGCACCTCGCCGTTGCCGCGGAAGCTGACCTCACGGTTGTTCAGCGCGCCCGTGGGCCAGGCCGCGTTAGTGACGACACCCGCCGCGCAGCTGTCCAGGCAGACGAAGCAGCCGGGGCGGTTCCTCTTCGCGAACTCCAGGTTGCCGGAGAAGCGCAGGTCCAGCGGCCGGGGCGTCCCGCCGGCGACCTCGCTCACAATCGCGTCATCCAGAGGAACCTCGCCATTGCTGCCCTCCCAGGTCAGGAACACCGCGACCTTGTCCCCCTCGGCGGCCTTCCCCTCCTTGCTGGATTTGGCCTTCATGTCCTCCATCTTGATGTTGTCCCCCGGCTTCGCGCCAAGGTCCAGAAGCGCCTGATGGAAGTCCAGCTCGCTGACCAGTGCGCGCAGGACGGATTTCTCGCCATTGCCGCCCTCAATGAAGGACAACGCATGTTTGGTGGGGCTGACGAGGTACTTGCCATTGACCTCAGCGGGGACGATAATCTCGCCTTTCTCCTTATCCACGACGAGAGACGGAGCGGCGTAGCACAGGGAGGCCGCCAACACAAGCAGTAGAGCCACAAACAACTTCTTCATCAGAAATCCTCCTCATTCGATAAACCGTTTTTTTAGAACAACTCCGATAACCGTTACGATTATAACCAAAACCGCGGCTATGAGAAAGTACAGGCCACGGTGCTCCACGCCGCCGAGTCCTGCCGCCCCCAGTGTGAAGGCAGCGGCCCCGGGAGCCATGAACAGAAACGTGTAAAACGTATAGGGCCAGAGCCCGATGTCCGTGAGGCCGTAGGCGAAGTTCTGAAGATTGTAGGGGAACAGCGGGACCAGGCGGGTAATCATCAATAAAACAACGCCGCTACGGTTCACGTCGTCGAAGAGAAACTTTTTCAGGAGTGGGCTTCTCTCCAGCCAGGGACGCACGGCGTCCTTCAGGAAATATCGCCCGGCGAGGAACGCCAGCACGGCCCCCAGCGTCGCCGCCACAAGGCACAGTGCCGTCCCCGTGAGCGGGTCAAACAATAGGCCCGCCAGCGCCGCGAAGGCTGCCCCGGGCAGGGCCAGCAGCACGCACCCTGCCGCCGTCGCCGCGATGTAGAGTGACGCGGCCTCAACGGGACGCGACGCGACAAACTCCCGCAGACGGAGCAGGGCCTCCGCACTGAAGCTCAGGGGGATGCTTTGCCCCCCTGAAACCCCCACGAGGCCATCCGCCCATCCGCACCAGCGTCTCAAGGAAAAAAGCGCGGCTAGAAGAATACAAAACGCCAGCGGCTTACCCCAGCGTCTCATATAGACTTGGCCTCACGGCGCCGCTGCCGTTCTCTGTGCATCTGGCGCAGGAGCACGACAAACGCCGACAGAGCGAACAGGATGAGTAGCCCTGTGACGAGCATCCGCGCCCCGCCGGTCAACATCCCGCCGACGTAGGAGTAGACAATCGTCGCCGGAAGCTGGCCTATCCCCGTGGCGATGAAGAACGGCCAGAACCCCATCGACGTCAGCCCCGCCGCGTAGCTCACCAGGTCGAAGGAGATGAAGGGCAGAAGCCGAGCGATCAAAATACTGTGGGTCCCGTAACGCTCAAAGAACATGTCGATGGATTGAAGCCCTGCCCTGCTAGCGAGCTTTTCCGCCGCGCCGCGCCCCAGGACGCGGGAGATATAGAAACACACCGCGGCCCCGGCCATCGCGCTGCTCCATGAGAGCGCCGCCCCCCTCCACCAGCCAAAGAGATTAGCGTTGGCGAGGGTGATGATGAACGCGGGAAGGGGAGCCGCGACGGACTGAAAGATCATCAGGAAGAAGGAGACGGCCGCCGCCCACACGCCATATTCCGCTACGAAGTCCCGCATCACGGCGAAGTCCCCAGTGGCGAACGCGGCGAAGACGGAGTCAATAAAATTTTTGTATGGTGGAAAGACAAAGTAGGCCGCGACGGCCGCAGCAAGCGCGCCCAACACGAGGAGCCTTCCTCCCCGACCCGGTTGATTTTTCTGTTCTGCCATGTTCAGCCCTCCAGGTATGGCAAGGCCCCGTCATCCGGCTTAAACGGACGACAGGGCCAAAAGTCAAAAGCTACTTCGCGAGGTCAAGCGTGACCTTGAACTCAAAGGTCTTCGGGCTGAACCAGTCGACAACCTTGCCGTCAATCTCCGCGTAGGGATACATGAAGTACGTCAGCGGTGTCTTCGCCGTCGCGTCGCTCAACACCGTCTCGCGGGTGTCGCGGTTGAGGGCGATACGGAGCAGACTGTCACCGCCCCAGAAAAAGTCTACCCACTTCTGCGCGTCCGCCACCTTCTCGATCTTCTCGCCCAGCATCTTTTTGCGGACGTCCGCGGGGTCGGCCATCACCCAGCCGGTCCCAGGCAGGTAGAACTCCGTCCAGCAGTGGTAGTTGCCGGTGATCTCGCCAGACTTCGCGGGGTCAACGCGCAGGCCGTACACATCGCGCGTGGGGATGCCGGAGGCTCGGGCCAGGGCCACGAAGACAGCGCTGATGTCCGCGCACTTGCCGCCGCCGTTCTTCTCGGAGACCGTGCGGATGGGCAGGCCAAGGCCGCAGCCCTCCTTCACGCTCTCGTCACGGAAGGTGTTGTCGATAACCCAGGCATAGACCTTCTTCGCGCGATCAAGGATCTTGGGGTCATCTTTGATGGGGGCGCTGGCCTCGGCGCAGAAGCCCCGGTCGATGGGCAGGGACGGCGTGCCTTTCAGATACTTCAGCACCTCCGCGGGGAAGCCGTCCATGGTCTCCTCGATCTTCAGGTTCTTCGCGTAGTGGGAGTCCAGGTTGAAGCTCATGGTCAGCTTCGGCGTCTTGCCAGGCTTTGTCCACGTGGCGTGGAGATAGACCGCGCCGGAATCGGGGTTGCTCTCAACGCCCACCTTCGCGCCGTTGCTCCTGATGTCCATGTCCGTGATGGTCTGGTTGGCGTCGGACAGAGGGTAGGGCAGCCAAAGCTCCGCTTTCTCGGCCTTCTCCGCGTCCTTCAGGTTCACGTCAAACGTGAGCTTCCCCTTGTACGCGGTTGGCTCCGCCGTTGCCGGGACCGCCAGGGCGACAGCCAGGGCCAGTGTCAGAAACACGCTCAAAAACTTACGCATACTACACCACTCCTTTAATGATATTCTGAAGGGGACATTTTCCCCAGCAGCTTCAAAATTCCTACGCGGCCGCCACAGGCGGCAGGAAGGGCTTATCAAGCCCCTTGATGGGCTCCGCGTCCAGGTTCTGGACGTTCAGCTCGCGGCAAAGGATCTCCGCAACCTTCCCCGCGCACAGTCCCGTGAACGCGATACACTGTTTCTTGTGTTCCCCGCTGGTCATATCAAAGCCCTTGGTCAGGACACGGCAACAGTTCGCGTGCTTCGCGTTCGCGTCACGGAACCAGTCGTGCAGTTCATGCGACAGGGCCATCAGCGCGTTCACCTTCGGGTCCTTGGGGCCATCCTGGGTTGTGCGCCCAAAGAACATCCCCAGCGCGAGGATGCCGCCGTTCAGCGCCCCGCACATACAGCCGGATCTTCCCACGCCAATAGACATCCCGGAGGACATGGCGATCACAGCCTCTGGCACGTCCACCTGAAAATCGCTCCTGATGACGGACATGACGGCCTCGCAGCAGAAGAATCCACCTGCGTACATCTCCTCCGCGTGCTTCTGAATGGCCTTCGGGCTCACCGCGGTTGCGTGAAACTTGACGATAGACTCCATAAAAATTCCCCCTCAATAATTTTGTTGAAACGGTTTACTTTGAACTCGCGAACAGAAAGACCAGGTAGCGCACCAGCACCCACAACACCACCAAAGATGCCAGGACCGTCTGGAGCGTGACCAGCGTCGCCAAAATATCCAGCGCCCCGCCCAGGGAAGCGTTCACCGCCTTCATCGCGATCGCGCTGATGACGACGGGGAAGGTAAAGGCCGCGTGCGCCGGGCTGAAGTCAGGCTGTTTCCACGTCAACCATACCAGATAGCCCAGCCCCACGACGAAGAACGCCAGGGAGAGCAGCATCAGCGCATAAATCATGCCTTGGCTTTTGGCCTCAAAGGAGACCATGTAGCCCGCCAGGAGCAGAGACGCGGGAGCTGCGAAGATGACCGCCGTAGGCTTTGCCGGGTCGGGTATCTGCCCCACTTTCCAGACGCGCCAGCAGACGATAGGCAGAAGGCAGAGATACGTGGCGAAAGCGAACCAGAACGCCCCGCGCCCAAGGTCCGCGCGCCCGGACACGGGGGCGGACACGCTCGCGACGGCGATGCCCACATACACGATGAACCATGAGGGAAAGACCTTCTTGATCGAGAAGCCCCGCAGGAAATTCCAACTGAACCACAGGATCAAGAGCGCGTGCCCCGCGAAACCGGCGTACCAGATGGCGATGCCACATGAGGGGCAGTAAGGCTTGACGTAGCCCCCCAACAGCATGGTCGCCATGGTGAAGGTTGGAAGGACGCTCGCCGCCACGGGGTTTTCCAGCGGCTCCTTTAACTTGACGTTCAGAAGGAGCAGCTTGAGCAGGTAGATCGCGTACAAGACGAGCGCGACAGCTCCCAGGGCGAGGCGCACCCGCGGGTCCCAGGTCTGCAACAGGTTCCCCAGGGCCAGCAGAGCCAAGATGAGCCCCGCAACAGGGACAGGATAGCGTTTCAGAAAATTCATTGGCAGCATCCTTTCATTCTTTTGTTTATTTCGTTTTATTTCGTTGCAGCTTCCAGCTTGTTCGCGGGATCCTTAACCCAGTCCGTGATGCTGCCGCGGTAGTTTTTAACCTTTGCCCTGTCAAAGCCAAACCGCTTTACGAGAGCATCCGCAAACAGGTCAGCCTGCTTACCCGTGTTGCAATAAAGGATGACCTCCGCATCCTTTGTAATGCCCGCATTCGTCAAGGCGTTCGCCGCGCCGGCCTTCTCCAGGTCCGCCAGGGGGAAATTTATCGTCCTGGCAATGTGCCCGCCAGGGATACCCTCTCGCGGGGATTCCCCATTAAATATCTCCGTCGAACGAACATCCACCACGACCACGCCGGGCTTGCCCAAATTAGCCTTTACATAGGCCTGATCCACGTCCCCCTGACGGTTAAGATAATATGTGTAACCAAAGGCGGCCGCCAGGGCGACAAGAATGATCAGCAGTGCCTTTTTCATTAACCACATCCTCCTTACGTCTCCACTCAATTGCTTCGTTAAACCGGGCTCCCTAACCTGAGGCCATATCGCCTGCGTCTCAGAGGGCGCGGGAAGGAGGCCACAGGCCTTTCCGCGCCGCCCCCGGCTTGCTCATTCCGGCGCCCTCTTCGATGAGGGTGGGCAAAATGTCCCCAACAGCCAGGCCACCTCAGCGGTCAACAACGTCATGGCAAACCACGGCCCCGCCACGACGGAGGTGAACCGCCCCGCGTCAAAAAGATAGTATCCTCCCGCCGCCATCAGCGCCCCATACAGCCTCCACAGTATCCACGGCATCTCGTCCAGTCCGGCCGGACGGTGCACACGGAGCACGGTCAGCAGAAGGCAGGCCGCCGTCATCCCGGAGATAAAAGGCAGCGCCTCCGGGGTAAAGACATTGCTCAGCAGCCAGTAGTTCTTCATCATGACGTAGCGATACATCCCCATCTTTATCCCGGCGTAATGCTCCAGCACTCCGAGGATGGGCATGACGATGAAGGTTGGCGCGAGGGCCAGGATGACCAGCAGCCGCCGTATCATTATTATCTATTTGAACTGAGGCTTCTGCTCGCCATACTCGACGGGGTTCGCGGGGTCGTTGGACCACTCGCACCAGCCGCCGTCGTAGAGCACAACGTCAGGCCAGCCCAGGACGTAGAAGTTGAAGTTGACCTCGGCCGCGCGCCAGCCCGTTCCGCAGTAGGTAGCGATGCGGTTCTCCGGGTGGATGCCCCACTCGTCCCACAGGGCGGCGATCTCCGCGCCGTTGCGCATCGTGCCGTCCACGTTCTCGAAGTCGGGCAGGCTCTGGGAATCCGGGCCACTGTGCCCCCACACGTCGCCCGCAATGCGTCCCTTGCGGTCCAGCCAGCCGTAGCCGGAGGTCTCGCCAAGCTGCTCCGCCCAGGCGCGGATGCTCACAAGGCGTCCATTGGGATCCGCCAGGATGCCCTTTGCGGCGGCTGTATCGATGACCAGCTCCGGCCGCGCGGGGACCTTGCCGCCAAAGTCCTTGACGGGGGTCTTGGGCGTGGACTCCGTCACGACGGGCAGCCCAGCCCTCTTCCATGCGTCAAAACCTCCGTCAAGCAGGCGAACGTCCTCCACGCCGCAGTACATCAGTATCCAGGCGATGCGCGCGGCCGCCATGTTCTGCACCGCGCTGTAAAGGACGACAAGGGTGTCCTTCGTGATGCCGTTGGCCTCCATCGCGGCCTTCAACCTGTCATCAGAGAGCTGGTTCCAGATCGGGCCCTCCTCAAACTCGTCCGTGTTGATATGCGTGGTGCCGGGG
>JAFUYV010000194.1 GCA_017476945.1 Fretibacterium sp. | reverse complement strand
GCTGATGGCGGACTCCACAAGCCGCTGGGCCGAGGCCCTGCGCGAGATTTCCGGACGCCTAGATGAGATGCCCGGCGAGGAGGGCTATCCTGCGTATCTGGGCACGCGCCTCGCCTCCTTCTACGAGAGGGCGGGCCGCTGCATCGTCAACGGCAAGGACGGGCGCGAGGGCTCCATCACGGTCATCGGGGCCGTCTCACCTCCCGGCGGCGACCTTTCCGAGCCCGTCACGCAGAACACGCTGCGCGTTACCAAGGTATTCTGGGGTCTGGACGCGAACCTGGCCTACCAGCGCCACTTCCCGGCCATCAACTGGCTCAACAGCTACTCGCTGTACACGGAGCGCCTGGACCCCTACTGGGACGAGAAGTTCGACGACCAGTGGAGCGGCCTGCGCGTCGAGGCGATGAGCCTGCTGGAGCAGGAGGCGCAGCTGAACGAGGTGGTGCGCCTGGTGGGTATCGATGCCCTGTCCCGCGACGAGCGCATGGTCATGGAGACGGCGAAGTCGCTGCGTGAGGACTTCCTGCATCAGAACGCATTCCACGAGATCGACACCTACGCCTCGATGGACAAACAGTTCAAGATGCTGCGGACCATTGTCCGCTTCCACCACCTGGGCCTGGATGCCCTGCACAGGGGCGCGCCGATGAACCAGCTCTTCAACCTGCCGGTGCGGGAGCAGATTGCCCGTATGCGCTACCTTGAGGAGTCTCAGATCGGCCAGATCGACAAACTTGAGGACACGATGAAGGAACAGATCAACGGGATCATCCCGGTGGGAGGTGAGGGCAATGCTGCCTAAGGAGTACAGGACCATCTCAAGCATTTCCGGGCCTCTGATGATGGTCGAGAAGACGAAGGACGTCCGCTACGACGAGTTGGTGGAGATCGAGCTGGGCAACGGCGAGAAGCGCCGCGGCCGCGTCCTCGAGATCGAGTCGGACCGCGCCCTGGTGCAGGTCTTTGAGGGCACGTCGAGCATCGACAGCGAGGGGGCCAGCGTCCGCTTCCTGGGCAAGGTACAGACCCTGCCCGTGTCCCGTGATATGCTGGGCCGCGTCTTCAATGGCCGCGGCGAGCCCATCGACGGCGGCGCGCCCCTCATCGCCGAGCAGAACCTGGACATCAACGGCATGCCGATGAACCCCTTCTCCCGCGACTTCCCCTCGGAGTTCATTCAGACGGGGATCTCGACCATCGACGGCCTGAACCCCATGGTTCGTGGTCAGAAGCTGCCCATCTTCTCGGCGTCCGGCCTTCCGCACAACCGCATGGCGGCGCAGATTGCGCGCCAGGCGACGGTCATCAGCGGGCACGAGGACTTCGCCGTCGTGTTCGCGGCGATGGGCATCACGTTCGAGGAGGCCTCCTTCTTCATGGAGGACTTCCGCAAGACGGGCGCGTTGCAGCGGACGGTGCTTTACATCAACCTGGCGGACGATCCGGCCATCGAGCGTATCTCCACGCCGCGTATCGCGCTGACGGCGGCCGAGTACCTGGCCTTTGAGTGCGACATGCACGTCGTCGTCATCCTGACGGACCTGACGAACTACTGCGAGGCGCTGCGCGAGATCTCCGCGGCCCGCAAGGAGGTCCCCGGACGCCGCGGCTACCCCGGCTACCTCTACACCGACCTGGCGACCATGTACGAGCGCGCCGGCCGCCTGAAGGGCAAGAGCGGCTCCGTCACGCAGATCCCCATCCTGACCATGCCGGAGGACGACAAGACGCATCCCATCCCCGACCTCACGGGCTACATCACGGAGGGGCAGATCATCCTGAGCCGCAGCCTTCACCGCCAGGGCATCTACCCGCCGGTGGACGTCATGCCGTCCCTGTCCCGTCTGAAGGATAAGGGCATCGGCAAGGAGAAGACGCGCGAGGATCACGCCGACCTGATGAACCAGCTCTTCGCGGCCTACGCCCGCGGCAAGGAGGCGAAGGAGCTGGCGGTCATCCTGGGCGAGGGCGCGCTCTCCGACGAGGACAAGGCGTTCGCGAAGTTCTCCACCGTCTTTGAGGACAAGTACATCCGCCAGGGCGAGTATGAGAACCGCACCATCAAGGAAACCCTCGAGCTGGGCTGGGAGCTTCTGACGATGATCCCGACCAAGGAGCTGAAGCGTATCCGCGACGCCTATATCGAGAAGTACCTGAACCCTCTGCTGAAGGAAAAGGCTGAGAAGGCAGCGAAAGCGTAAGGGGGCGGTGAGCGATGGCACGCATCAACGTCAACCCCAACCGTATGGAGCTGTCCCGGCTCAAGAAGCGGCTCGCTGTCGCCAAGCGGGGACACAAGCTCCTGAAGGACAAGCAGGACGCGCTCATCAAGGCGTTCCTTGAGAAGGCCAGGGCGGGCAAGGAGCTCCGGGAGGCTGTGGAGAAGGAGCTGGCGGAGTGCTACGGCACGTTTGTCCTCTCCCGCGCTCAGACGACGCCGGAGGTCCTGGAGCAGGCTTTGATCTTCCCTGGGGCGAAGTCTACGCTCTCCGTGGACTGGCACAACGTCATGAGCGTCATGGTGCCGGAGTACGACGTCAGGCAGGAGGGCAACCCCGTGAACTACGGTTTTGTGGGCGTGCCCCTGCTGTTGGACGCGGCGCTGGAGCAGTTCAGCAAGCTGGTCCTCCGCCTGCTGCAGCTGGCGGCGGAGGAGAAGGCTATCCGTCTGATGGCCGGTGAGATCGAGCGGACCCGGCGGCGCGTCAACGCCCTGGAGTACGTCATGATCCCCAACCTGACGGAGACCATCCGCTACATCAGCATGAAGCTGGACGAGCAGGAGCGCTCGACCCTCAGCCGCCTGATGAAGATCAAGGAGATCGTCTCGGCGTAAAGTTATTCAGGCTCCCTTCCCCGATAATACAGGGAGGGAGCCTTTTTACGTTGCCGCGGGCATTATGGCATTATATGATTAAAGCTCTCTTCCATTAACGAAGGAGAGCTTTTTTGATGGAGGCCGTGCCCATCATGCCGTCGATGAAAGAGGGAGCTGCCTCACGTGCCCCCCTCTTTCACAACCCTAAAGCAGGACGTCCCTGTTCTCCAGGATGACAGCGCCGGCCGAGCAGGCGAGGCAGAGACAATGTTTCCCGCCCTCGGCCTTTGCCTTACGGCCCCGCTCGGCAAGGCCTTTGGCCGCCTCCTCGCCAAGAAAGCCCTTCGCCCTGTCGGAGTCCGCAAAGGCGATCATGTCGTCTATGGAACAGACGTCCTCCTCCAGCTCGGCGATCAGGGCTCTCGCGGCGGCCTTCTCCCCCGTCGTCCCCTCGGCATCAAGATAGGCCTGTCCTGCCGCTTTGGCCTCGCTGCAACAGGATGGCGCGCTGATCAGCTCATGCACCTTCTGAACCAAATCTTCCTTGTTCATCGACAATCCTCCAATTTCGGAATAAAAGAATTTTTACTCAACAGGGGCACTGTCAAACATTCCGCAAAAGCCCCCGTGCGGACGCCCTCACGAGCAAAATACCCCCCCGCCCCGTAACAGCGCGGCTCCGCCCCAAAGCTCACGAAGGCCTGGTCAACATAGCCGACCAGCTCCGCCAGGGCGTCGCGCCCCATGTAGTCCTCAAGATCGCCGCCAAAGCCCGTGGTCAGCGTCAGTTTGCCGTTCAAGGCCAAATCAGTCCCGCTCCAGCCGGACACGGCAACGCAGGAAGGGCAGATGAGGCAGGCCTGCCCTGCCCGCCACGATGGGGCACTGACGGCCGCGGATCAGGCGGACCTTGTCCGCGGTAAGGGCTTTCTTACCGCTCCGGACGGGCTCAGCGGCCGCGAAGGTCCCGCGCCGGCGATGTCGTCAGGCATCAGACGCGCCCCTCAAATCGCTCCGGAAAGAAAGCCCGCACATCATCCAGGAACTTCTCGACGCGCTCCGGCGTGTGGATGAAGGCTGGGTCGGACAGGTCCAGCTCCAGGACGTTAGGGAGGTCCACCTCCGTCCTCACGAAGTCCAGGAAGGGCATGTAGGCGTCGTAGAGCAACCGCCAGTACTCCTCCCCTGCGTCGATCTCGTCCTGACGGCCACGGCTTTTGATGCGCCGCATGATCTCGTCAAACGGGCAGCGCACGAGGACGAGCAGGCGCGGGGCCTTGACGTAGCGCAGCAGGGAGTCGTAGAGCGTGAGGTAGCAGCCGAACTGGCTGTCCTTAAAATAGCCCTGCTTATAGTAGAGCGTCGCGTAGACCTTGTCCCCGAACACGCTGCGGTCGAGGATGTAGTCCTCCTCCTCGGAGGCACAGAGGTACTGGGCAAAGCGCGTCACCAGGAAGTTGAGCTGCATGGGAAAGGCCCACTTCCGGTCATGATGAAAGCGCCCCAGCAGGTCGTTCGGGTCGCGGAACTCCTCCGGCATCACCTGGAAGCCCAAGCGCTCGGACAGCAGGTTGACGACGGTCGATTTGCCGCTGGCGGTCATCCCCTCAACGATAATCTGAATCAATCTATTTCACCCTCTCACAGACGGCATCAGTTAGCAGGCCGGCCGTCATCCCCTCAACAATAATCTGAATCAACTTGTCCCATCCCTCCGGTTAAAATCCCGCTCCAGACCCGGAACAGTCCCGCGCTCCTCCGCGAGCACCGTGCGGTTGCCGCCGCTCCGCCGGGCCGCCGTCATCGCGTCGAAGGCCGCCCCCACGAAAGCGGAGACGTCCATGTCCCCGCGAAGCTCCGCCACCCCAACGCTCAGGGTCATCGCGTTCTCCAGGTCAAAAGCCCCGCCGTGCACCCTGTCCCTCAGGATGTTCGCCAGCGCCCTCGCAGCAGGTCCGGAACGGAACGTCAGCACCATAAACTCATCCCCACCCCAGCGGCCAACGACCTCCGGGGGTGTGCCGGCAAGCTCGCCCGACAGGATGTCCTTCAGCGCGGCCGCCAGGGCCTTCAGGGCATGGTCCGCCGCGGCATAGCCCTCCACCTCGTTGATCTTTCGGAGCCCGTCAACGTCCAGCATGATAAGGCTGAGGGGCGTCCTGTCCCGAAAGGCACATTCCACCTTTCGGGACAACAGGCGCTCCATTCCCTGACGGCTCAAAAGCCCCGTCGCGCAGTCCTCGGAGGTGACGCGCTCAAGCTGCTCCCGGGTGCGGCGCAGGGCCGACACGTCCGCACATGTCAGCATCACGGCGGGGAGGCCCGCCCATTCCACGGGCCGCGCGCGGACCTCCAGCCAGAGCACCTCCCCCTCCGGGCTGGAAAGGCAGCACTCCGCGCTTCCCTCCCGCGCGATGAGCATTTGAGGGAACTGCCGGTGAAAGGCGGCGTTCACCGGTCCGTCCTCCGGGAACAGGTCCAGCAGGCGGCGCCCCACCACCCGCTGCGCGGGCTTCCCGGCGGCCTTGACCTCATTCTCCGCCCCGTTGAACGTCAGGACGAAGGAGGCGTTGGCCGCCAGGCAGACGCCGCGGTCGCTGACAACG